>CAYHFU010000055.1:0-4434 GCA_964355985.1 uncultured Candidatus Saccharibacteria bacterium
CAACGCCGCGGGAAGTGTTTAAAGGGTGTAGTGATTCAGACTAGAACTTGAGTTGTGCACAGGCGTTGACGGGGAAACGCTACTCTGATAGTATCCTTTATACCTCAAAGCAAGGGCATTTGAGAATAAGTGATTGGAAGTAAGTCCGCTCGGCGGAAAACTAACCAATCCGATTTTCATTGTCCGAGACGATTGAGGCAACAATTCATTCATGGCGACGAAAGCGATGATAGCTAGGTCGGCGAGGAAGCCGAAATTCAAGTCGAGAGTCGTCCGACGCTGTTTTCGTTGCGGCAGGAAAAGGGGATATATGAGAGATTTCGACATGTGCAGGATTTGCTTCAGGGAGTTCGCCAATGAAGGAATGATACCCGGAATTAAGAAATCTTCTTGGTAATCGTCGCGGCAATCACACAAAATTGACAGAACAAATTCAATGGTAACAGACCCAATATCAGACTTAATAATAAGGATCAAGAACGCTAGCGATGTTGGCAAGGCGTCCGTGACCGTACTCGGGTCGAAATTTACCGAGAATGTGGCGCACGCGCTCAAAAAAGCCGGTTATCTCTCTTCCGTTGAAAAGGGCAAAGGTAGAGGAGAGCTCATGTTGGGTCTCGTTTACTTTGAATCAAGCCCGCGCATCCATGGCGTTGAACGAATATCCAAGCCATCCAGGCGCATGTATCAGAAGTCGCGCGACATAAGGACTTACCAAAGCGGCTTCGGCAATGTGGTACTTTCGACGCCAAAGGGAATTTTGACGGATATAGAGGCAAGGAAGTTGAAAGTCGGAGGGGAAGTGCTTTTTAAGATTTGGTAAGCATCATTTTGATTTTTCAATTTTAATTTAACCATGTCACGCATCGCCAAAAAACCCATACAACTGCCACCAAAGACCGAAGCGACTTTTTCGGGCGGCGTTTTGACGGTAAAAGGACCACTCGGCGAACTCAAGAAAAACTTCAAGGGCGATATCAATGTAGCAATAAAGGACGGCACCGTGACTTTCACTCCCGCCGCGGAGACTTTGCGCGCCAAGGAACTGTGGGGAACTTACGCGGCGCATTTGAGGAGCATGATCGCGGGCGTGAATAAACCTTACGAAAAGAAATTGATCGTCGAGGGAATCGGATTTAAGGCGGATGTAAAAGGCAAAGACCTGGTACTGGCCGTCGGCTTTTCGCACCAAGTCAATCTGCCGATACCAACCGATCTGAAAGTGACTTCGGAAAAGAATACCGTCACGATAACAGGCATAGACAAAGAAAAGGTCGGGCAATTTGCCGCAGTCGTAAGGGCGACAAAGAAGCCGGAACCGTATCTGGGTAAGGGAATAAGGTACGCTGACGAGGTTATCAGGAGGAAACAGGGTAAGAAGACAACTTAAATGTAAAAATGACACGAAGAGACAAGAATAAAACATAAAATCATATGAAAAACGCGACGCAAATAAAAAACGAGAAGTTTGAGCGAAGACGAAAACGAGTCAGGGCCAAGATCGTCGGCACGACAGAGAGGCCGAGATTGTCGGTTTTCAAGTCGCACAAGTACATTTACGCCCAACTGATAGACGACGATAAAGGGCAAACCTTGCTCGCATTCAATTCAAGGGAACTAAAAGGCAAAACGCCGGCTGACAGAGCCAAGGAAGTGGGTATCGGACTTGCGAAAAAGGCACTAGCGGCTAAGATAAAGAAAGTGGTGTTCGACCGTGGAGGATACCTGTACGCGGGCAAGATCAGGTTGGTGGCGGAAGGAGCGAGGGAAGGAGGCCTTGAATTGTAATCACACATGAAAGACAAAGAAACAAAAATCAAAGAAAACGAAGTCGCGGAGAATATTGCCGTGAATGATGTCGCGCAAGACATCGTCGAACCGACTGAGCCCGTTGTCGCTGATGGAATCGAGGCGGAAGTCGTTGAGACTGTGGCGCCCGTTCAGGCGGCACCGAAAGGCAAAGTGACTATGGGCAAGAGGATGCGCGACACGGCGAGGAGGGGTGGCAGAGGTGGCGGAGGGGGAGATCGAGCCAAAACAGGCGGTCAGAGATCGCCGCGCGGCGGGCGTGGGGGTGAAGGCAGGGAGAGGATAAAACCGGAATTTGACTCTAAAATGATAGACATCCGCCGCGTTTCGCGCGTGGTAGCAGGCGGCAGGAGGTACAACTTCAGCGTGGCGGTGGTGGCCGGAGACGGCAAGGGTCGCGTGGGCGTGGGACTTGGAAAAGGCGCGGACACGGCTTTGGCGATTGAAAAAGCTACGCGCGAGGCCAAGAAGCATCTCATCAAAGTGCCGCTCTCGCCGCAGATGACGATACCTCACGCGATACAAGCCAAATATTCTAGCGGTTGCGTGAAGATTTTCCCGGCGCGCGGACGCGGAGTGGTGGCGGGTAGCGCGGCGAGGACGGTGATAGAGATGGCGGGGATAAAGGATGTATGCGCGAAGATCATGTCAGGATCGAAGAATAAAATTAATATTGCAAAAGCTACAATTGAAGCTCTGGATCAGTTGATAAAAGTTCCAAAGGCTGTAATCACAGGTAAGCAGGCACCGCGCTCTCTCGGCGACAGCAGCTCCTCGAATTAAACAATGCAAACACACCAATTAAAACGAGTTCATCCGAACAGGAAGCGCATGACGGTTGCGCGCGGGGGAAAACGCGGCAAGACTAGTGGTCGAGGAGGGAAGGGGCAGACAGCCAGGGCGGGCAACAAGAGACGACCGGAGTGGCGCGATATCATCAAGAGATTGCCGAAGTTGCGCGGCCGAGGAGTCAGTGCTCTCAAGTCCATAGAGACGAAGCCGACTGTAGTTAATTTGTCTGTAATCGAAGAGGTTTTCATGACAGGTGACGCGGTTACGCCGACTGTATTGATTGAAAAAGGAGTTATTGCCACATTGTCGGGCAAAGTTCCGTCCGTTAAAATCTTGGGAGACGGAGAATTGACGAAAGCGATCAAAGTTTCCGGTTGCGAAGTCTCCGAATCAGCGAAAGCGAAGATTGAAAAAGCGGGAGGATCAATTGTTGCGTAGTTGAATTGAGAAATCATCCGTAGCCCCAAATTCATGCCTAACTTTTACCAAAAATTCGCGACGGCACTCAAAGATCCAGTTCTCCGAAAGAGGATTGGATTTACAGTTATCGCGTTGGTACTCTTCCGGGCACTGGCGGCAATACCGATACCAGGTGTTGATCTTGAAAGCTTGGGGAGATTGTTATCCTCGAGCCAATTCTTTGGCTTCATGAACATCTTCTCGGGAGGCGGTCTTTCCAATCTCTCTATAGTAATGCTCGGCGTAGGTCCATTCATCACGGCTTCAATCGTCATTCAACTTCTCACGATGATGTTCCCGAAATGGAAGGCGCTTTTGCACGAAGAAGGGGAGGCGGGCAGGGCGAAACTCTCCCAGTATTCGAGATTGTTGTCGGTGCCGCTCGCTTTTGTCTCCGCGATAGGCTTCATCCAACTGCTCCATTCCCAGAATGTGTTGCCGGCTCTTGGCGTAGGGCAACTGATATTTAATGCGGTAATAATCACGGCTGGTTCAGTGCTTCTAATGTGGGTTGGCGAATTGATTTCGGAATTTGGCATAGGCAACGGCGTATCGCTGATCATCTTCGCGGGCATCGTGGCGGGCTTGCCTACGAACGCGACTCAATTTGTTGCCGCGTTCGACCCTGCTAGGATTCCAATATATGCGATTGCGATTGCCATTACATTGATTGTAATCGCCGGCGTGGTATTCATAACCGAAGCGGAGCGCTCTGTGCCGGTCACATACGCCAAGCAAGTCCGAGGCAACAAAGTATACGGCGGCGCCTCTACTTATTTGCCTTTGCGTTTGAATCAAGCGGGCGTCATTCCGATCATCTTCGCGCTTTCGATATTGCTCTTCCCTCAACTTATCGCGAACTTCCTTTCGCATGTGTCGAATACGACGATCGCCGGCATTGCCTCTTCATTACTAGCCTTTTTCAACAACCAACTTATCTACGGCGCGTTCTACTTCATCCTTGTCGTCGCATTTACCTATTTCTACACGGCGGTTACCTTTGATCCTCAAATGATTTCCGAAAATCTCCAACGCTCGGGCGCGTTCATTCCAGGTGTGCGGCCGGGCTCGTTCACGCGCGATCACTTGGCGGCGATCGTTACGCGTATTACCTTGGTTGGCGCGCTATTCTTGGGGTTAATCGCGGTTCTACCTCTCGTTATGCAAGCTTTCACCGCCAATCGTTCTCTGGCCATCGGCGGCACGGCGCTTCTCATCGTGGTATCTGTTGTTATTGATCTATTGAAGAAACTTGAGGCGCAGGTGGCGATGCGGGAATACTGATTCTTCTGACATTAAAAAACCGACAAACGGCGACTAGGTAGTGTTGGACTAAAATCTCCCGTGAGATCGGAAGAGCACACGTCTGAACTC
>CAYHFU010000056.1:0-4433 GCA_964355985.1 uncultured Candidatus Saccharibacteria bacterium
GCTTAACCAAGCGACAGGAGTCTGATTTCATGCCACGATATTTGGGTATTATCCCTATTTTCCAGCCGTCCCGTTATCCACATTGTTCTTTCGGCACGCGTTCCCACAAGGGTGCTATAATTGACACCGTGTCAGACGCATATCCGTTCAATCCTCAAATTTTACCTGGCGCGCAATTGCCGCGCGAAGAACACCATCGCCGTTTGACCGGCGTGCTCGTCGTCACGGCCATAACCGTGGTAATAGGTTTGGCATATTGGTTGTGGGGCGTCGAACGCCAGTCGCAGACGCAAGCGGTTGACGAAAAAGCGCGCTCGCGGGCGGAGATGGCTGAAACTTTGAAAAATCTGGCCGTTCAAGCGTCTCCCCGAGACATTGAGCGCGTCGCCGAAGAATTGAAGGCAACCGGATCTTCCGCGTCCGACGCGGATCGGAGGAATGTCGCCGAACAGTTGCGGCAGACGCGATAACCTCTTCGTATTATTGAATTATCATTACTAATTTTTAACGAATAATCTCATGAAGAAGCAAATCATCTCTCTTACTCTCCTCGTGGTAGGATTCTTAGTTGGTGCGTCCGCTCTCTCCGCCTTGGCCGGAACCTGGACTTCGGCGCCGTCGTCGCCGCCAAGCAACAACGCGGAAGCGCCCATAAACGTCGGCGGAGGCGGTGAAGGAGGCGCTCCGATATATCAACAGATCAAGACCGGTCTCCTGGGGTTGGCCAATCTTGTGGTCACGAACATAACCGTAGCCACCGGCACGCCGGCGGTAGGCGATGTGCTCACCGCCACAGATAATAATGGAACAGTCGGATGGCAAACTCTTACGAGTGGTAATTCCGGAAATTGGATACTTAAGAGAGTGACGCCGGATCCCGTCTATGCCGCAGGCGATTATCCGGTCGCAGCTGATTTTGGTGGGGCGTACGTGAACGACGCCTCAGACAAAAAATGTACCGACAGGGGTAATTATGTTGATCTATCCTATCCATCTTACATACCCGCAGACGCAAAGACAGTGATATTGAAAGCCTATGCCGCAAGCAATGGTGGCGGCATGGGCGGTAGGGATACGAGTCTTTATGTCAAAGAGGCGACTAATAACGTCATGCCGGAAGATTTGGTGGTAACAGCGATAGATGGAAATAATGATACTTCCGCTGATACCGATACGAATATATTTGAGATCCCTTATTCGAACGACAGGAAATTCCAAGTCAAATGGAATACCAGTAACTGCACTTATGCGGGAGTAAGACTATATATTATTGGGTATACTCAATAAGCCACAGATAATAATGGAACAAGTGATTGTGTTTCTGCTCAAAGTGCATATGGTGTGAATGGCACAAGTAACGGTGAAGTTGATAATGGCGAATTCACGCCGGTTAATCTGATAGTGAACGGCAGGAACATTTGTACCGGTACATGGGGGTGCAATATAATCCTTCAGATACTTCAAGAGATGCCTTTATGCTTAAAGATGACTCAGGTACTACATGTGGGGTCCGCATATGTGAGGCAAGATAAAACTAATACCAGACATTCTATAGACACGCGGCTCTTGTGGCGCTATCATGCAGGGCATGCGTGATATCCAGATCAAAAAACTGATTGAGGTGGAGAAGAAGCGGCAAAAGAAGGTCGTGAACTTGATCGCCTCGGAAAATTATGTTTCAAAGGACATATTGGAGGCGCTAGGCTCGGAATTGACGAACAAGTATGCCGAAGGGTATCCTGGCAAGCGCTATTACGGTGGTAACGAAAACATCGATAAGATCGAGCGTCTCTGCATTGAAAGAGCGTTAAAACTTTTCAAACTGAATCCAAACGAGTGGCATGTGAATGTCCAGCCGCTCTCAGGGTCACCTGCTAACTTGGCGGTCTATGTGGCCTGTGTTCCATTCAAGGGAAAAATAATGGGGATGTCGCTCGACCATGGAGGACACCTGACGCACGGGCACAAAGTCTCGGCCACGGGCAAATTCTGGACGCAGGTGCCTTACGGACTCGACAAAACGACGGAAGTTTTGAACTACGACGAATTGAAGAAAATTGCCATGAATGAAAAGCCGGCTATATTGGTCGCAGGGTACACGGCGTATCCGCGGACGATTGATTGGGCGAAGATGAAGGAAATCGCGGATGCCGGCAATGCATTGTTAATGGTCGACATGTCGCACATAGCGGGATTAGTGGCAGGCGGCGTCTATCCGTCGCCTTTCCCTTACGCGGACATCGTCACGACTACGACGCACAAGACTTTACGGGGTCCGAGGGCGGCCATTATATTTGCGAGAAAGGACAGGGTGGTGCCGAACGATCCCACGGTCGGTGAAGCCGGCAAACCATTGGAACTGGACAAGAAAATAGACAAAGCGGTCTTCCCTGGGTTGCAAGGCGGCCCTCACGCGAACCAGATTGCGGCAGTGGCGATTGCTTTGAAAGAAGCCGCGGGTGCTCCATTCGAAAAGTATGTGAAGCAAGTTGTGAAGAACGCAAAAACACTGGCGGATGAATTGGCAAAGATGGGGTGGAGGATAATATCAGGCGGCACGGATTCGCATCTCATACTGGTTGACACTTGGAACGGCGGGAAGAAAAACTCCCAAGGAGCGGGCGGAGTTTCCGGTAAAGAAGCGAGCGACAGGTTGGAGAAGGCGGGAATCATTGTCAATAAAAATGCCATCCCGTTTGACACTCGTATGCCGGCCGATCCTTCCGGCATTCGTTTGGGTACGGCGGCGGAGACGACGAGGGGAAGAAAGGAAAAGGACTTCAAGAAAATCGCCGTCCACATTGACAAAATTTTGAGAAAGAACTAAAGAAAAACGCGGCAACCACAGGAGGCGTGCCGCGTGAAATATTTCTCTCCCGCCGCGTCGCGGCTCGCTTTCGCGATCTTGCGACGGGAGAGAAGGAGGTTGTGAGGAACCGACTGTCTCGCAGCCGTAGACGGGATCGTTGGAGCTTGGCTATGCGATACCTCCCCCGTACCAAGTACTTTCCACTTTTATGTATAATTGTTTTTGGTCGGATTGTCAAGAGGTACTAAATACCCTCTCTCTGTTAGAATAAAGGCGTGAAAGAGCGATTTATTCAACAATTTATCAAGGTGTTATCCACAGTTGGCGTTGATGCCGGCGGGCTAAAGCTGGAATTTCCGGAAAATCCGGAGCATGGGGACTATTCGACGAACATTGCATTAGTGAGCGCCAAGAAGTTGGGGATGAGTCCGAGGGCGTTGGCGGAGAAGATCGCGGCGGAATTCGAGAAAGAGATGTCTGAGGCGATAGAGTCGGTGGAGGTGGCGGGTGCGGGGTTCATCAACTTTAAACTGAAAGACGAGGTATTTGTGGAGAAAATTATTAAAATCTCGGCGGACTCTAAACCCGCTTCCGTCGCCGACACCTTCGCTGCGCGAGCCAATCGCACCCCGCTGGTAGGGCTCGCTCCGCGAAGTGTCGGCTCCGTCGCGGCTGACGCGAAAAAAGTGTTGATTGAGTACACGGATCCGAACGCATTTAAGGTATTTCATATTGGGCATCTGATGGCGAACGCGATAGGGGAGTCGCTATCACGGTTGGTAGAATATTCGGGCGCACAAGTGACGAGGATATGCTATCCGTCGGACATAGGGTTGCACATAGCAAAATCTATTTGGGCGATGAAGAAGCACGCGGGTGAAATACCGGCGGAGACGGACTCCATTCAAAATAAGACTGAATTTCTCGGGAAAATGTATGTGGAAGGTACGAAAGCTTACGAAGACGATCCTGTCGCGAAAAAAGAGATTGATGTGCTGAACGGAACGATTTACGGGAAATCGGACTCCGAAATCAACGAACTTTACGAGAAGGGGAAAAAGTGGAGCTTTGAACACTTCGGACTTCTTTACGAGCGACTGGGCACGAAGTTTGACGACTATATTTACGAGAGTGACATGGCTCCGGTGGGGTTGGAGATTGTCAAAGAATATTTGAAGAAAGGCGTATTTGAGGAGAGCGAGGGGGCCACGGTGTTTCGTGGGGAAAAATACGGATTGCACACGAGGGTGTTCGTGAACTCGGCGGGGTTGCCGATATACGAGGCGAAAGATCTGGGATTGAACGCGACGAAATTCAAGAAATACCCGGATACGGATCAGTCGATAATCGTGACGGCGAACGAGCAGAACGATTACTTCAAGGTGCTGATCAAAGCGCTTTCACTGATTGACGAGAAAGTCGGCGCGAAAACGAAACACATAGGACACGGGATGCTGAGGTTTGCTTCGGGGAAGATGTCTTCGAGGACGGGGAATGTGATAGCGGCGGAGGCGTTGATTGGGGAGATCGGGGAGATGGTGAGGGGGAAGATGAATGGGAATGAAGACGATCCGATCGCGGACATGATAGCGATCGGGGCGATCAAGTACACGATACTGCGGCA
>CAYHFU010000057.1:0-4430 GCA_964355985.1 uncultured Candidatus Saccharibacteria bacterium
GTGAGGAAACTTTGTGAGTTTTGCAAGAAGGAAATGCCGGTTAACGAGACCGCCAAGCGGGAAATCGACACCGCCGTTGATTCGATCGAGGACAAGTCTCTTATTCCCGCTGATCGTTCGAAAATGTGGACGGCCGTCGGTTGCGACAAGTGCAATCACACTGGCTACAAAGGCCGCATCGGCATTTACGAAGCCATACTGATGAATCAAACCATCGAGCAAGCGGTGCAATCAAGTTCCAGCGACCGCGACATTTGGGCCGCAGCCAAAGGACAAGGGATTCTCACGATGAAGCAAGATGGTGTTTTGAAAGTTTTTCAAGGCATTACTTCGCTGGATGAATTGCAAAGAGTGATCGCATTACAAGACTAATAATCATCGACCGAGGTCGGACCTCGGTAAAACACTATGTTAAGTCCAAAAAATCTAGAGGAAGCCATCAGAGTACTGGAGCAACAAGCTCAAAAAGAAACCGGGGAGATGAATGATAAGGAGAATGAATTGAAAAAGAGAGAGTCGGAAAACACCCAAATCAAGCAGGAAATCCAGGATATGCAGAGGCAGATTGATGACAAGAAACGCAAGATTTCCGACAATGACAGAGCTATTCCGAAATTAAAGTCAGAAATAAATCACATTAAACTTGAACAAGGTAAGAGACATGCCGATCTTGAGAGAGTTAAACGAGAGTATACGGAAAAACTTCATCAAGCGAATGTAAGGGGTGTTGACCTTCATTGACAATTCGGTAATCCACAGAAAAAAGTTGCTTTTAGTTTGCCGCGGCGGTAGTGTGGCGACGGAGACCGGTTGTAACGCGGGAGAAACGCGAGAAACGAAAAATCGAGCGCGCGAATCTCTAAGCAATATCTTCCGGCGTGATGCCGGTAGCGAGGTATAGTCCCGAGGAGAGATCCAGTCACTTCTTTATAAAAAAGAAAACCAGATCGTCCTTAGTTCCATGCCCAAACCTGGTGAAAGGCCATTGCTTAGAGGTTCGCAGACTCGATTTGATAAGAACGCTGCACAATAATACCGCAATACCGCGCCCTCTCGGCGACAACAGCTCCTCCGTCTCGTCGCAGGCTCCTCGCGGAGGACTGTTCTCGCCTGCGGGCACGGCTAACGAGTGAAATCGCTTTCGTGAGTATCCTAGCATAACCACTATAAAATGTCAAGGGGCAATCAAAACTCTACAAATACTGAGAGGGATGTCCAATTTCTCGATCAGACCCTGCGACCTTCGCGTTGGGACGACTATATCGGGCAGAAGAACATCAAGGACAACCTTCACATCCTCCTAACCGCCGCCAAAGAGCGCGAACATCCTCCAGAACACATACTCTTTTACGGTCCACCGGGTTTGGGCAAGACTACTCTGGCCCACCTGATTGCAAAAGAGACCGGTTCACAAATGAAGGTGACTTCGGGGCCGGCAATCCTCAAAGTCGGCGACTTGGCGTCCGTTCTCACGAACCTTTCGTCCGGCGACATCCTCTTCATAGACGAGATTCACCGCCTGAATAAAGCAATCGAGGAGATCCTCTATCCGTGCCTCGAGTCGGGAACGCTTGATATTATCATAGGCAAAGGGCCTTCCGCAAGAACCATCCAACTCGACCTTCCTCCCTTCACGCTCATTGCCGCAACGACCAGAATAGCGATGATCTCTTCCCCGCTTCGTTCTCGCTTCTCCGGCGGCGTATTCAAGCTTGAGTTTTACTCGGACAATGAGATTTCCGAGATCATTCGCCGTTCGGCCAAGATCCTTGAAGTGGCCGTGGAGGACGATGCCGTCAGGGAAATCGCCATCCGTTCCCGTTTTACCCCCCGTACGGCCAACTATCACCTGAAGAGGTGCAGAGACTATGCGCAGATCAACAAAACCAAACTCGACAAGAAGGCGGTTCTTGAGGCCCTCTCCATGCTTGGCGTGGACTCTATAGGGTTGACGAGGGCAGACCGCGAAATCTTACGTGTGATCATCTCCAAGTTCGGCGGCGGTCCCGTTGGCTTGAATACGATCGCGGCCGCCCTTTCCGAGGAACAAGCGACTGTCGAAGAAGTCTACGAGCCCTATTTGATCCGTCTCGGCCTCCTTGAGCGCACCCCCCGCGGCCGCACCGCCACTTCCAAGGCGTATGAGCATATTGGGGAGAAGGGCGCGGGGAGGTTGTTGTAATCTCCCATTTTATGCACATGCAGAAAAAGGCGTGTTTTGGCCATATTTTTAACAAACATCACCTTCTTGGCATCACGAAAGTGATACAACTCGTAAAACGATGAAAATCCTCGGCATCGACCCCGGTTACGACCGACTGGGCATAGCGGTATTGGAGAAACCCGCGAAAGGCAAGGAGATCGTGCTCTTTTCGGAGTGCTTCTCGACTTTCTCGAAAGACTCGATTTATGAACGACTGAAGTCCGTCGGCGACGAAGTGGTGCGCGTGATGAAAGAGTTCGAGCCCGACGAGATCGCTCTCGAAACACTGTTCATCACCAAAAACCAAAAAACCGCCATGCGCGTCGCCGAGGTTCGTGGCATCGTCATTTACGAAGCAGTTCGGCGCGACATCGCCGTATCCGAATACAGTCCCATGGAGGTGAAAATGGCCGTAACCAGCGACGGCACCAGCGACAAATCTCGCATGATAAAAATGGTCCACTTGCTCGTGAAAATCCCCAAGAAAAAACATGACGACGAATATGACGCCATCGCGGTAGCGCTCACGCACGCCGCAAAGAAACGGAACGGTGTGGTTTTGTGAATCGAGGACCTGTTTGAATGGAGTATGAATTGCCAGGTTTTTTCATTGCAGTCAGCTAAGCAATGAAAAAACCTGGCAATTCAACGACATGAGTCCCGCAGATTCACAAAACCACACCGTTCCGTTTCTTTGCGGCGTTCCGTTATCCACAGTTTTGCGCCGTTGCCAACTTTTCCGCATTTTGCTACAAATTAAGCACTTTATTACAAGTTAACTGACAACTAACGGCAAAACCATGTCTCGCACAAAAGACGCGACAAGAACAAACGACCTGCCTGTCGATATTGAAGCTCGTGAGGAGATCTTGAGCGACAAAATCATCCATCCTGTCGTCGAGCCCGCGGTCGAAACCGACGGTGCCGTAGGGGGCGACGAAGATGAGTCCGACGAACTCGAACTCGACGAGGAGACCCTTGACCCGTTCGGCGATAAGTGGGAAAGTTAGCGCATGTCCAGGCGCAAGAAAAATAAGTTTTTGAGATCGCTCGTCTTTTTGATGTTGTCCGTCGCATTCATCGTGGCTGGCGCTAGCGCCCTCTGGCTCGCCACGCTCAAAATGCCGGACTTGAACGCCTTCGAGCAAAGGGTCGTCGCGCAATCAACCAAAATATTCGATCGCACCGGTGAAGTTCTACTCTATGATGTCAATGTGGACATACGCAGGACAGTCGTTCCTCTCGCCGAAATTTCCGAATACGCCCAGAAAGCCACCATAGCCGTTGAGGACGCCAGTTTTTACGACCATGAAGGCGTCCGGCCCATGGCCATATTGCGTGCCGCCATATCCGATATCCTTTCCGGCGGCGCTCACCAGGGCGGCTCTACCATAACCCAGCAAGTCATCAAAAATTCCCTTCTAACCAAAGACAAGACGATCACCAGAAAATTCAAGGAAATGGTCCTTGCCATAAAACTCGAGAAGATCATGGATAAGGACGCTATTCTTGAAACTTACTTGAATGAAAATCCCTACGGCGGCACACTCTACGGCGTCGAGGAGGCCAGCCAATCATTCTTCGGCAAGCCGGTCAAGGAAGTCTCTCTCGCCGAGGCCGCATATCTCGCCGCCATCCCGCAGGCGCCGACTTACTACTCCCCTTACGGCACTCACCGTGAAGATCTCGATGCTCGACAAAAGTATGTGTTGTCGAGAATGAAAGACCTCGGCATGATATCCGCTTCGGAATTCGAGTCTGCCGTGGCCGAAAAGGTCCAGTTCCTGTCAAAGAGCGCGGGTGGCATCCGCGCGCCGCACTTCGTCATGATGGTCATAGACTACCTCACGCAAAAGTACGGTGAAGAGGCCGTGAATGAGGGCGGGCTTCGGGTGACGACAACTCTCGATTATGAAATGCAACAAAAGATGGAGGAAGTTGTCGCCAAGTTCGCCCCCACCCTCTCCGAAAACTTCAACGCCAGCAATACCGCCATGGTCGCCCTCGACCCCAAAACCGGCGACATTCTCGCTCTCATGGGCTCCAGAGACTATTTCGACGTCTCCATTGACGGCAACTACAATGTGGCTCTCGCCAAAAGACAGCCTGGTTCGACTTTCAAGCCTTTTGTGTACGCCACCGCTTTCAAAAAAGGATACACCCCCGAGACGGTGCTCTTTGATGTGCGCACAGAATTCTCGGCATATTGCAACCCTGACGGCAAGCC
>CAYHFU010000058.1:0-4411 GCA_964355985.1 uncultured Candidatus Saccharibacteria bacterium
GACTATCGCTTTTCTCCTTCCCGGTACTCGTCCCTTTCTGCCACGGACAAAAACATTTCTTGATGGCACATTGATCATGGCGACTTTGACCGGATGAACTTTGTACATCATGGCGACAGCTCTTGCCACAGTCTGCTTGTTGGCGCTTCTCGCGACTTGGAAAGTATAAGCGCCGCTCTGGCTCATTATTCCCGATTTTTCCGTCACGCGAGGCCTCAATATGGCCTCCGTGACATTGGAGGAAATGCCTGACGGTATCGCAAGCGCGGTCGGCTTGGCGACGATTGCTTTTGCGACAACGGCTTGTGATTTCGATCCTGTAGCGCCTTTCTGCAAATCTTTCGTCTTTTGCGCGATCTTGTCTGGAGCACCCTTAACCTGCTTTTCCTGCGAAAAGTCCTTGTCATATTTCTTGTGAGTTCTAAATCCGAAGAGTGGCATAGTATTGATTGATTATTCGATGAATATAGCCCGATTACTCGTTATCTTTCGCGCTTCCCAATTTTGAGGCCAACATTTTCAAAGCTACTTCCGGCTCGCTGATTATTAAATAGGTGTGGTTGAGGACAGACACAGGATTGATGTTCCTCAATTCCTCTACGGCCACATTGCCGAAGTTCCTGAAACTCTTCTCGATCATCGCTGACTTTTCATTCATGGCAATAATCGCGGCATTCTTGGGCTTGGTGGCCAACTTCTCGTAACCCTTTATCTTCGACAATCCCGTCAAGATGTTTTTTGCTTCTTTGGCTTTTGGCTCCGGCATCTTCATTGCATCGACGAAAATTATTTCTCCTTCTTTGTACTTGCGTGAGAGGATTGTAAGGAGGGCCTTTGTACGCGCCTTTTTATTGATCTTCCTGTCGTAATTCTTCTCCTTCCTGGGACCGTGCGTAGTGCCGCCGCCGACCCATATTGGCGAGCGCGTCGATCCGTGCCTGGCACGCCCCGTGCCCTTTTGTCTCCACGGCTTTTTGCCGCCGCCTCTCACCTCTCCGCGAGTCTTGGCGTGCGCGGTACCGCTTCGAGAATTGGAATTCATGAGACGCACAACTTCATGGACGAGGTCGGCGTTCCACGGCAAGTCAAAAATACCTTTTGGTATGGCGACCTTGCCGGTCTCTTTGCCTGTCTGATTGTATACTTTCGCTTCCATGAAAGAAAAACGCTCCTGTGAGCAGTGAAGACATACTAACAGAGCGGGGTTTTGCGGTCAAGCGCGGCGAAACAAAGCCGCGTTCACGAATTTATTGAAGTTGAATCTGGATTGTATGGGAGTAGTTTGGCATAATTTTTTCTACTAATAAAAAGCGTCCCCCGTAGGAGACGCGTGACTGTGTCGCGGTAGAGATTAAACCGCGCAGTGAGCAATAGCGCTAGCTTCGGTACCATCTAGCTTAACGCCTTTGATGCCAGTGCTGTTGCCTTCAAACCACTGCCTCACAGAAACAAAGCCGTCACCAACCGCAGAAATGACCTTCTTACCCCATCCTGCGGGTACATACAATAAGTCGTCTCCGAACGGACAGGCCTTGGGAGAACGATTGACCTGTAGGATGCCGTCTCCGTGATAAATAAACCACGAAAATTGATCTGGAGGTTGATTGAGGTCTGTAAAGTCTGACAGTTGGAGCTGCATTTCAACAGTTCCGTTTTCGTCGAGAATATTTCTTCTCTGCTTGTGCTTGAGTGTGCCAAGCGCTGCTTCTCGAAGCTCAACTGCCGAGTACCAACCCCAATTCCTGATTGTCTCGGGATAGTCGCGTTGTTTGATCTCCTCGTCCGTCAATTTTAGGATTACATCAAAGCCGTATACGGCCGGTTGACCGATGATCCGTCGTGCTTTTGTCGTCATCATTTCTCTCCTTGCTCCCTTAATGGGAGCTGTATAGGACAGGGTTACGACGAGCCGTCACTACCTTAACGGCAGTTGTAAAACAACTCGTCTGCATTTTATATTACTCCCAAAGATATAGTCGTCAAGAGTGACGATTCTCTACCCCCTCACCTCGACCACCGTCCCCCTCCTTCCGGGTACCGCCCCTCCTACATAGAGAATCCCTTCATCCGCGTCAATGTGCGCTACCTTGAGTCCTTTGACAGTGATACGGTCACTGCCCATCCGACCCGCCATGCGAGTTCCGACCGGCACGCGCGTGCGGAGGCCGCCGCCGATCGAGCCGGGCTCGCGCTCGGAATGCTTCTGGCCGTGAGAGCGCGGACCGCCGTGGAAGCCGTGCCTTTTGACGACGCCTTGGAAGCCTTTGCCTTTAGAAATCGCACTTACCATTACAGTATCGCCGGCCTTGAATTGGGAAAGTTCCACTTTGTCGCCGACTTTGAGTGTGGTGGGAGCTTCATCGGTTTCCAAATCCGTACGAAATTCTTTGACTGTAGCGAAATTGCCCATTTCCTTGAAGTGACCCTTCTGCGCTTTGTTTATTCGTCGAAGATTCCTGGTGCCGGCGCCTATCTGCACGGCTCCATAGCCGTCCTTTTCTTTGGTTCTGACTTGGGTGACGGTGTTGCTTGTGGTAGAGATCAAAGTCACGGGAATGGCGTTGCCTTTCTCGTCGTAGATCTGGGACATATTCAGTTTTTTTCCTAGGATGAATTTCATGGTATTTGAATCAGTGGTTTAACTTCACCGCTCCCTCCTCGGCGCGACTAAGTGTCTCATATTCGCAAGCTCGTTCGACACTTGTCGCCGCCTCGACGGTCGCGGCTGTCGCTTTAAATATCCGTTTACATCATTTTGACATCAATATTAACTCCTGACGGCAAACTCAAATTTTGTAACGCTTCAATCACTTTCGGGCCTGGGGCGACGATGTCTATCAACCTCTTGTGCACGCGCATCTCGAACTGCTCGCGCGCGTTCTTGTCTATGAATGACGAGCGGTTGACGGTGTATTTCTTGATCTCGGTCGGCAATGGCACGGGACCGTGGATCTCGGCATCGTAGCGGGCCGCGGTGTCCATGATCTGCTTCAGTGACGCGTCGAGGATCTTGTGCTCATAAGCTCTCACACGAATACGCAGATGCGGCGCTTCCCCTGCTTCCGTAGCCTTCTTGGCTCTCGGCGCACGCTTGATTGTTGGTTTTGTCGGTGTCATGAATGTTTATTGATTACTCGATAAAGACGATATTAGCAGACTTTGTTTCGCTTGACAACTGTGAAATTGCGACTATACTTATCACCGTCATCAGCACTGACGCCAGAAAGGCTCGCTGGCACACGATCTACAACCCGTGGTACCGCGGAGGATCGATGGATGGAGGGTACTGCCGTCCTCCCAGTGACTGAAAAGTAATACCTCGATTCCGCAAGGAGTCGAGGTATTGCGTTGCCTCGGCTCTGTTGTACTGTTCAAAGAAGGTAACTACCCCGTAACCGTTAAATCTGTTCGCGCCTATCACAAAGCAACCGCTGTCGGTCTCTTTGATCAGGTTGATTTTGTCCGGCTTTCCGTCAACTCCTTTGATGAATATTCCGTGTTCAAATTCATTGGCGGTAACAATGATGTCCGCGGAATTGAAATAGCCGTGATGCCAGAGAATTTTCTTGAAGTTGTACCTGTTGAACATCACCTGGATCGGCTTTGAATCATTACCAGTTTTTACGGATGACAAGATCGCGCCATCGGCCACTTCATCTTTAACCGTACCGTATTTGACCCGATCCACTTCGACAACGGTATTCGAGTATTTATTGCCAATCAATCGCCGAAATGAAAATCCTGAAAACCTCGTCTTCGTCCGAGGACTTTCTCGCTCAGTCAAATTTTTGCCGGGTTCATTCATGGTCAAATGTGCAAAGCTAATCTGTTAATAAAGTTGCATTCCAAAAGAGACTCTTCAGACTGATTCCAAAAACTCCCGCCCCGCCCCCCCGATGGCAACATAGGGCAAGGCTCGGGCGGGAGCGGTTGGGGCATCCAGAGGCGGATTGGCCCTGGATGACAGTGAATGAAGTCCGGGCCCGCCACAGCCTGCCAGGCCTCCCCGGAGGCGACATCGTGGCAACTCCATTTCGAGAGGTGATACGGTGAAGTACAAGACTTTTCCGCTGGTGAGTTTGAAGGCCGCGGCTGACGCGCCGGAGGGGACCTTCGAGGCCATTGTCGCCGTCTTCGGAAACGTCGACCGGGTGGGCGATATGATCATCTCGGGGGCGTTCAAGGTCACGCTCGACCTGCTTACCGGCCACTGGTCGGCTGCCATGCAGCAGATCAAGACCACGGGCGTTCAGGTGTGGAACGCCATCAAGGGTTCGCTCACCGGGATATGGAACGCGCTCAAGGGCGCGGCCGACCAGGTGTGGAACGCCATGAAGGGCGCGGCGTCGGGCGTGTGGAACGCCATGAAGTCGGCGGCCGTTCAGGTGTGGAACGCCATCAAGGGTTCGCT
>CAYHFU010000059.1:0-4370 GCA_964355985.1 uncultured Candidatus Saccharibacteria bacterium
GAGCCGAAACTTCCCGGTGTGAACACCGGTCAATTTATCGCCCACGTGCTTCCATCCCGTGGGATTGTATCCATCCCCACGGACCATGGCGATCGGATCACACTCCGAGTCGTCCGCGTTCAGGGTGAGAGTGAAGACCTCACCCTCGGACGGATACGGACGACGCCGATCCCGGACGACAAGCTCGGCGATCTTGCCGAGCGTCTCTTTCCCGTCTGGCGTAACCAGATAGTGAAGATCCTCGTCCGTGCCGCCGCGCTCGCGTACGGCGACATCAAGTTCGATCACGAGATGGGCCACGAAGCCGGCTCCACTCACGATTGCCGAAACGTCCTTTTTGGCCACGGTGGCCTCCTTGTTCTGCTCATTCCTCATCTTTTGCCACCATGGCAAAAAGAAATACCGGAGTATCTCCGGTATTACAATGAAAAACGATTGCACATGGGTCTAAATTTCAAAACGCCGATGGAAGTGATGCGAAGGTATTGAACTCTGTTCGTCTTTCAAGCACGATTGCTTCCGCTGCCTGGCGCGGCTCGGGACAGGTCGCGGGGGGGTGGTGATTTTCATAATTTTATAAATCGTCTGGAGTAAGCCCCGTGTGTTTTGCTATACGTGCGAGCATGCGGGGTCCTATTTCCTCTTGATCATGAAAAGCAAAAGTGAAATCAGGATGTCCTTCTTTGTCTAAAATTCTGTGAGAGCCCTTTTGCCTTCGCACGCGCCATCCCGAACGCAAAAGCGCCTTCAATACCTGTCGTGATTTAACCGCGCGCCAATTCACGTTCAACAAATAAACGAGTGACCGCCTCAAAAGCGTGTCCTCGTTCTACGCTATCTGCCAGTGTTCTAAGGGCGATGGAATACACGTGGCGCGATGCCTCTTTCTTGGAGTCGCCATAAGCCATCACTCCCGGAAGTTCCGGAACCTCGGCAATCCATCGTCCGTCGCTTTCCCGATCAAATTCAAGATGAAAAGCGGATTCTTTCATAATACTCAAATAATACCATTGAGCGTTATCTCGCGCAACAAAACCCTCGTCTTGTGCGCATTTCCGTGCCGCAACAATCCAAAATAGGATTGTAAGGACGCCTCGCTCGACTCTGCGTTCAATCGCCTTAACATCCGCCTCTTGGTCGTGATGCGAAGCACTCGATTGCCGGGAAAATGCACCCAGCCAAGAAAATCAACTCCGCTTGCAAACGTCTTTAGAAATATCTTGTCGGGATGCAGTTCCAGTTTAAGGTTTTCACAAAAAAACACGGATATTACTCCTTGGACGTGTCGAAGGGCTTCCTTGTCATGAGAAAGCAGAACAAAATCGTCCGCGTACCGGATGTAATACTTGGCTTTCAGACTGTGCTTCACAAACTGGTCAAACTCATTCATATAGATATTCACGAACAGTTGAGATGTAAGGTTGCCGAGCGGAAGCCCAACGCCCGGACACGCCGAATAGAAACTTCCCATGATTTCACGAATGAGCCGCATAATACGCTCATCTGAAATGTACTGCTGCAAAATCCGACACAATATCCCATGGTCAATATTCGCAAAAAACTTCCTAATGTCGCACCTCAGAACCCAACAGGTGCGCGTGCTGTTCCGGCTTGCCTTGTATGCGAACGCGCGGAAGCGATTCAAAGCACGGTGCGTGCCCTTATCTAAACGACATGAGTATGAATCCGCGATAAACGTACGGTCAAAAAAAGGGTAAAGTGCACGATACAAAGCGTGATGAACTACTCGATCTCGCACGTTTGCCTTATGTATCTCCCTCGGCTTCGGGTCGTTGATGCGGAATGCTTGATACGGGCCGTGCCGATAGGTTAGAGTGGCAAGGTCGCGGTGAAGGGAGAAAATATTATCCATTAAGTAAAGTGAAAACTCCTGCGCGTCCTGACGATTCCGCTTTCCGCGCAAAAATTCTCTCCATGCCTCAAGCAGATTTTCAACTGAAATAATATCATTATATTTTTGTGGCAATCGTTTTCGCATAACACCCTTAATAGTACCCCCCCCCCGAAAACTTCTACCATTGCTTGAAAAGACTAAATCCGCCTATAAACTCTGGTACGGCTTTTATCCAACTCTGCCGAAAACGCACAGATACTCGCTGGGGCAAAAAATAGATACTCTTTTCATAGAGATTATCGAGAACATCGCCACGGCAAGCTTCCTTCAAAAAGAACATAAAGAACCGTATGTGCGTTTTTCCATACGCAAAACAGACACCTTAAAGGTGCTACTTATGATTCTTTGGGAAACGGAATCTCTCAAAACAAAACACTACATTCTCCTCTCCGAGCCACTAGACGAAATCGGACGAATGCTCGGGGGGTGGCTCGGACAGCTTCAAAAACAAAACTCTCCCCGCACAATATGGGGAGAGAAGTGAAGAAAGTAGCCGAACACGAAGACGAACGCGCAGTTAGGATCCCAGACGAGGTCGGGATGGTTCCAGTTCGTCTTGAGCCATAGCTCGCCGTTGTTGTAGTTCACGGCAAAGATGTCCGGATTGCCGTCCGAATCGGTATTGTGTGAGACGCCCTCTCTGCCACCATCCGTTGAATGCTCTTCGGACTGTATCGTATTCGGTATCTAAAATACCATAGCGCTCCACACCGAGTATCTTCACTTTTTAGTGATACATACGCCACTCCGCTTCACGCGCATAGCAAGAGGCGCTCTGGGACGCATGGATACTAGGTTCGGTGACAAAGAGCCATGACCCTTTGCAATACTCACCTACTTCCAATGTCTACCGTACCAAAAGAGAATGCCTTGCGCCAATGTGACGCAAGGCAATACGAAACAAATGGCGAAGTATCCAAGTGCCAGAGCAAATCCCGCCACGGCGGAACAAGATCCAAGCACAATTACTCGCCGAACACGAAGACGAACGCGCGGTAAGGATCCGAGACGAGGTCGGGATGGCACCAGTACGTCTCGAGCCATAGCCCGCCGCTGCTGAAGTACACGGCAAAGACGACCGGATCGCCGTCCGAAGCGGTAATCGGCTCCATCGCGATACGGAGCCATTCACCGAACGGCTGATCCAGGTACTGCATACGCAGTGCGGGACCGACCTCCGCGGGACAGAGGCGCAGGCCGCATATTTTTGCCCGTTCGCAGACGGCCTCGTATCGAGCTCCTTTCGAAAACCCGAGTTCCGCCACCGTCACGCGGACGAGTTGGACCACGCGATGCGGGCCGACCGAGACTTTTTGCAAGATGTCCTTCGCACGATTGGACATCCGCACGGTCGTCGCCATAATCGCCTTATGGTAGCTGTCGGGGTCGGGATGGATACCAAGTTCAACGGTCATCCACGCCGGAAAATCAATGGGCAAATCTTCACCTGCCCACGGATTCTCCTTGCGGAGGAAACGTTTGAACGCTCTCATCCACAAGCTGCCTTCCGGTCCGCCCAGCTTCGTGAAGAAGTCCTTGAACGGTCCGGAAATTTCTTCCAGAGCGTTGCCGAGCACATCTTTAGACATGGTCGGCTCCTTTCTTTTTCTCTGCCCATTTCAAATCCTTGCCACGATGGCAAAGTTTTAAAACAGCTTCTATGCACAGAGAAGCATAAAACTATTTGTTTGTCAATCCGTCACATGACGCTTCGTTTATGTGTGCCGGACAAGTCTTTCAAGCGCGATTGCTTCCGCGACTTGGCGTGGCTCGGGACAGGTCGCAGGGGGTTGCGGATGGCTCTGTTTTTATGCCTTTCTTATAGTTTTTTACCACTGTATCTTATACACCCAATCGTGGGGGCCAACAGTTAGAAACATAGCGGTTTTTCCATTAGTAAACCGAAATACGATTCTGTAACTTTTATCAACGCGAAAGCTCCATACCTCGCGATTTTTTGGATTCAATTTTTCGGTATGAAGCGAGGGATGGAACGGATTCTCGCGAAACAACTTTTCCTGCTTCGCGGATTTCTTTTGCAAAGCGACCGGAAGGTTTTTATATCTTTTTACAAATTCATCGGTAACAAAAATTTCTATCATAAACCGCTGACGTTAGCCGCGGAGATCTTCAAGTGAACGAATCTTCCGTACTCTACCCGCCCGAACATCCTGTTCCGCGCGCTCAACGCTTTTCTCAAACTCTGGATTGAAAAATCCAAAACTAGCGGCAAGCCGTTCAAATCGCCCCGCGTCCATCTGAACACATATCTTTTGCTTTTCCTTTTTTAGCTCAATAGTAATTCCCATATATGGGCAATATATCACAGACATGACATATCTACAATATTTGTAATAAAAAGCCCCTCGAACCTTGGCAGTCGCCAAAAGCTCGAGGGGCAAAGTTCCACTACTCGCAGACGGCGACGAGCCACCGCCAGTAGTACGTCAGCTCA
>CAYHFU010000060.1:0-4309 GCA_964355985.1 uncultured Candidatus Saccharibacteria bacterium
GCCGTTCCAACGAACCATTCATGATCCGCAAATTTCCACCGCCGCCAACTCCACCGGCAGACTCTCAATCTTCGCCCTCCCTACCCCATCGGCGGCTTTCAATAAACTAGCAAGCATTTGGGGCGTGAGCAACTTCTTGTTTGCCTCGGAAGCGATGAACTCCCAGTCGTCAGGAGACACCCTTTCTTTGACCAACGCGCTCGAAGACGCCGAATGTTGAACCAGTAAAATGAACCGCGCCTTCTCCAATACCAAAGTCATGAAGGTAGTCATCGAAATGCCCAATTTCTCCGCCTCTCCCAAAGTGGCGAGCGCCGCGTTTTCATTCTTGGAAAGGACTTGTTCGATGAAACCGTTCACCAACGCCGCGCGTGGCGCGCCGGTTATCGCTTCGACTTCTTCGCGAGCAATTTTCCTGCTTGCCTGCCGTGGCTTTTGTGAAGACGAGTCGCTCGAAGCCGAGATCACTTTTTCCAACATACCCAATGCGTCGCGGAACGAGCCGTCACCCAAGAGCGCGATCAGGTCAGCCGCGCCCGCGTCGAGTTCCACGCCTTCCTTTTTGGCGACTGCCACAACTTGCTTCCTCAAGACTTCCCTGCCCGGCTTGCGGAAAGAAAAAGTCTGACAGCGCGACACGATCGTCTCCGGAACCTTGTCGAGCTCGGTCGTGGCCAGGATGAATATCGCGTGCGCCGGCGGCTCTTCGAGAGTTTTCAGGAGCGCGTTCCATGCGTCTTTGGAGAGCATGTGCACTTCGTCGATGATGTAGATCTTGTAAGGACTAGAAAACGGCAAGACGGAGATATGCTCGCGCAACTGCCTGATGTCGTCTATGCCGCGGTTCGAAGCGGCGTCAATCTCGTATATGTCCTCATCGGCCGCGCCGACTGCCTTGGCGAGTATTCTCGCGAGAGTAGTCTTGCCCGTGCCGCGGCTGCCCGAAAAGAGGTACGCATGCGCCACGCGCTTCCCGGCCACAGCATCTTGTAACGGCCCAACGATATGATCCTGTCCCACGACTTCCGACCATTTCTTCGGGCGATGGGTTCGATAGAGTACGGGCATGACGCCATTTTACTACAAAAAGAAAGCCGGCGCACCATTGCGTCGGCTCACTCGTTTCTTCTTTCCACTGAATCAAGTGCGACCCGGTTTGGCCGCAACGGCGAATCTGTCAGTTGCCGTGTCTCTCGTAGCCGACACGGACCGGCTTGCGTAGCAGATAACGACAGCGATCATCCAGACGGATCTTTCGACTCCTGCCGTCGGACCTTCTTGTGCCCCAGAACGGGGTTGTCGTTGACCTTGTCGGTTCGAGCCATAAGTAACATATGGCCCCAAAGAATATGATGGCGCATATTCCAGGAGCGAGCATGGTGGTTTTCATGTCTGGCGATTAGATTACCAGAATTCGGTCACGCTTCGCAAGTTCGTAAATATTCGTCCACGACCTCCTCCACCTCCTGATAATCCCCCGCCTCCATCAACTTCACCCTCAACTCCTTAGCGCCGTCCCAGCCGGAGACATAGGCTTTGAAGTGTTTCTTCATGGTGTCGAAGTTTTTTATTCCCTTGAATGATTTGCTGAACGATTTTGCGTGTTCGAGCATGATTTTCAATCGTTGTTCGTTGGTCTTTTTTTTATCACTAAGTTTTTCACTACTAAACCCGCGCCCATCGCCGACACCTTCCCTCCGCGAGCCAATCGCAACCCGCTGGTAGGGCTCGCTACGGGAAGTGTCGGCTCCTGTCGCGGCTATCGTAGTAATAGCGTCAGCCGTCGCTCGCAGGCGAGAACAGTCGTCCGCGAGGAGCTTGCGACGAGACGGAGGATTGTTGTCGCCGAGAGGGCGCGGGCATCGCAAGTTCGATAGTTTTAAGTCCTCGAAGAACCACGGTTTGCCGAATATGCCGCGGCCGATCATGATGCCGTCACAGCCGTACTTTTTCGATTTTTCGAGTCCGTCTTCAAGCGATATCACGTCTCCATTACCGATAATGAGCGTGTCGGGACTGATTTCTTCTCGCAACCGAACAATTTTCCTCATCGCCTCCCAATCCGCGGGCACTTTCGACATTTCTTTACGAGTTCTCAAATGAACAGTAAGTGCGGGTAGTTTCTGTCCAAGTAATAATTCAATCCATTCCCAATCAACCTTGTTATATCCTAGCCTAGTCTTCACCGACACCGGAATTCCTGCGTTTTTAACCGTTTCGATAATCCCAATGGCGCGTTTTGGAGTCTTGATCATCGCCGCGCCGCCGCCACTCTTCTCAACCGCTCTATCCGGACACCCCATATTGATATCCAACCCGTCGAATTTAAGTTTTCGAATCATCTTTGCCGCCTCAAACATCTTCTCCGGATTCGCGCCGAAAAGCTGCGCCACGATCGGCTTCTCATTCTTGGAAAATTTCAGATCAACCAGCAACTTGTCTCTACCCTCCGAAACAAGTCCGTCAGCCGAGACGAATTCTGTCCAAAAGACATCCGGTTTGCCGTATTTGGCAATCAGTTTCCGAAAAACGCAATCGGTCACATTCGCCATCGGCGCCAATGCGAAAAACGGCTTCGGTAATTTGTTCCAAAATAAAGTCCTTGTAATCATACCCGCCAATCTAACACGCTTTGCCAATCCCGAGAAACGAACATCCCATCCGTCGAGGTTGTGCCTAAATCGAGACAATCTATTGCTCACCTCACAAGTAAAATTACAACCTCGACGGATGGGATGTTCGTTTCTCGGGATCGCGTATTCCCGCGGAACGCAAGCCATTTCCGTCGAGGTTGTAATTTTACTTGTGAGGTGAGCAAGTGGTCGTCTCGATTTAGGCACAACCTCGACGGAAATGGCTTGCGTTCCGCGGGATCACTTCACTTTCGACAACAACTTCACCCCGTCCGCGTCCCGCGATTGACTGCCGAGAAGCACTACCGCGTACATATTTTTCCTTGCCCCGAGCGTGAACAATGACGCCGCCGTCAAATTTGCTTCTGTCGTGTAGCCGTTCTTACCACCTGCGTAGTTTGACCAATTCAAGAAATGGGTCGGGTTTACCCATGTGTGCCCCTTCACTGTCTTTGACTTCAACATAGTCAGTTCCACGATCTTAGGGTCGTTCTTCCTTATCCAGTCGAGAATGAGAGCGAGGTCATTCGCCGTTGATACATTCAAAGGCGAAAGTCCCGACGGATCCGCGAAATAAGTTCGATAAGCGCCGATCCCTTGCACGAACGCGTTCATCGCTTCGATAAATTGCTTGCGGCCGTAGTCCTGCGCCAACGCTTCGGCCGCGTCGTTCGACGAAACCATGAGGAGCGGGTAGTAGAGATCCTTTGCCAAGAATGTTTCTCCCGTCCTGAATTGCGCCGTGTTGCCGTATGTAGCCGTGATTTCTTTGGTAATGGTCACGCGCTCGTTCGAATCTATCGCCTTTCTCGCCACGATCGCAGTCACGAGTTTTGTCACGGACGCTATCGGCAATACGGTATCGGCATCGTGCTCTATCGCGACCCCTCCGACCGTCAAATTTTTGACGATGTAACTTTTGGCGGTGACGCGTCCATCTGCGGCCGCGGGCAGTGACAGCGCGGCGGCGTTGATGGCATCTTCTTCTTCGCTCGCGGTGTAGCGGATGACTCTTTTCAGTCCCGATATGGAAGTGCCATCAACCGGCTTTACCATTGCCGCGGCCGCGGCGGCCAAAGATGACCCGCGGATACCTTCAGTGATCGGGTCAATGTGTCTCCACACCCACCCTGCTCCGTAAGAAACGCCAAGTCCGCCGATTATCGTGGCGAGACCTCCGAAGACTACCAGGAAAAACTGCTTCATTGAGGTGATTATAGCACAACGAGGTAAGAGGCAAGTTTCTCTTCTTTCACTTCCCCGCGCGGTAAAAGACATTCGGCCCGTAGCGCAAATCAATGGATTCGAAATTGAGAGACTCGCCTTCGGAGCGCGCGGTTTGCTCCATGTTTTTCCAGAATGAGATCAGGTTTACCGACTCGTCGTCGAGACTATTTCTTTCATTGAAATAAATGACAATTGTGCTCGTCGAATGATTGTCCGCGTAGAGCTCGTATTCTCCGTCGCCTTTGACGAGGATCGCCCGCGCGGCGATACCGTTCGCCTTCGCGCCTTCGTAGAACTTCCGCAAACTCACGAATTCCGTCGTCGAAGCGGCGTATTTTCCGATGAAGTTTCCGTCACCGTCAATTTCGTTTTCCACTAGGCCTGGAATGTAGTAGCGACCGAGATGACTCGTCTCAGGGGAAGAAATGTCTTTCATGAACAAGTATCCG
>CAYHFU010000061.1:0-4159 GCA_964355985.1 uncultured Candidatus Saccharibacteria bacterium
AGTCGTAAAAGTGTTACGGTATGCCCATCCCTCCCGTAGTTCAATTGATAGAACAGGAGACTTCTAAGCTCTTGATGGTGGTTCGATTCCCTCCGGGAGGACAAAATTGGTCTATAGTTGCCGTTACCAAGGTGTGAATTACTCGGTATTCCCAAGAATTGAATGCGTGGTAAAATGATTGCAGGTCTTTATTATCAATTAACAGTTAAAAAATAAAATCATGAAAGCAATTCATGTGATCGCGTTCATTCTCCTCGTTATAGGAGGCCTCAATTGGCTCTTGGTTGGTATCGGCGTCGGCGACATCGTCGCTTACCTCGGCTCAACCTTGGCTACGATCGTCTATGTTCTCGTGGGACTTTCGGCTCTCTGGCTCGCCTTCACTCACAAGTCGGCCTGCAAAGAGTGTTCCGTAAACGGCGCTCCGGCTCCGATGATGTAGTCTTTCAGTTCGATCCAATTCAAAACCGCAGACAAAGAGTTCGCGGTTTTGTTTTGTGCGCGCTGAGGGATTTGAACCCCCGACCTTTCGCGTGTAAAGCGATCGCTCTACCAACTGAGCTAAGCGCGCGTTTCATTCAATGACCCAATCAACCTTCCACTTTCATAAAGACTAGCGTATATTCATGGCATGGGCAACAAAAACGACAGCAACTTGGGCGGATTGGCGTCTGGCTTCGAAGTTTCGATACTTTACGAAGACGACGACATCGCGGCCGTGAACAAGCCGGCGAGGCTCATGGTGCACCCTGACGGCAGAGCGGGAGGCCCTTTCTTGACTGACTGGATAATTCGAAAATTTCCCGAGACCAAGAATGTAGGGGAACAGATTCGCGACGCCGGCGGTTCGACGATCGCAAGGCCGGGAATAGTGCACAGGTTGGACAGAGACACTTCGGGGGTGATGTTCGTCGCGAAGACGGCCAAGGGGCACGCTTGGTTGAAGGGGCAATTCAAGGCAAGGACGATCAAGAAGAAGTATTTGGCGGTAGTGTGGGGGGAGTTGAAAGATCCCTTCGGCACGATCAATCGGCCGATAGGGAGGAGTTCGTCGGATTTCCGCAAACGGTCGGCGCAGAGGGGAGCGAGGGGGGAACTTCGGGCGGCGGAGACTTATTGGGAGAAGGTCAGGAAGATCGGATCTCCTCCTGACCGATTTACACTAGTGGAAGCGGAGCCAAAGACGGGGAGGACGCATCAAATCAGAGTTCATTTCGCGGCGATACAGCATCCGATAGTGGGGGACAAGCTGTATGCGCCAAAGAGGCCGATGGCGCTTGGGTTCGACAGGCCGGCGCTTCATGCCAAGATAATAGAGTTTGAAAATTGTGAAGGAAAGCGCGTGAAGGTCGAGGCGCCATTACCCGATGATTTTAAGGCGATTATTGATTAATTTTTATTGATTAATTTTCCGTGCCATGTTAAGGTATTTCCACTATGGCGAGCAAAATAATTTCACCAATAAATACGGAATTCAGTAAAAAAATGCACATATGGCCGGGCGACCCGGGGCGGGTGTGGCATAAAATCGAGTAAGATAAGGGAAAACCGCGACTCCAGGCCTTCGAAGGCTTGGTATTGGCGAGGAAACACGGCAAGGAAGCGGGTGGAACATTCACGGTGAGGAAGGTGGTTGGCGGGGTGGGCGTGGAAAGAGTTTTTCCGCTCTATTCACCGATGATTGACGAGATCGAGATGATTCGTCGTTCCAAAGTTCGCCGCGCCAAACTGTACTTTATTCGCGAAAAGGCGACCAAGGAGATCAGGAGGCAGATGAGAAGGACAATGGAGGCGAAGTATGAGGAGGAAACGCCGGCGGTTCCCGAAAACGACAAAACAGCGAAAACCGAGGAAAAGGCCGAGGTGAAAGTTGCAAAGAACACAACATCGTCGGAAACAATCTGTGCGGATGTTTCGACGGAAGCAGCTCAGAAATAATTGCGGAAATAAATCACGAAGGGCGGTTTGTTTTCTTGTAAATATTGGTAGACGCTTTCATCTTGAGGCGGTATAATATATCTAGCCATGGGGAAGAGAGGACCAAAACCAAAAAACAAAGTGAAGATCGAGTGGTCGGGTGATTTTGCTTACGCAATCGGACTACTGGCTACCGACGGATGCGTCTCCAAAGACGGGCTGCACGTTGCTTTTGTGTCCAAAGATTTGCAACAGATAAAGAACTTCATGAAATGCATAGGCATAAACAACAAAATCGGCAGACACATGTCTGGGTATAAAAAAGGACGCGCATACAGGGTACAATTTGGCGACGTTAATTTCATTGGATTCTTGCGTGAAATAGGCATCAAACCGGCAAAATCTAGAACCATAGGGCAGATAGCCGTTCCCACGAAATATTTTTTTGATTTCTTGCGAGGATGTTTTGACGGGGACGGTTATAGTCACAGTTATTGGGATCCGCGATGGAAATCCAGCTTTATGCTATATGTTGGTTTCGTGTCCGCCAGTCCCGAGTTTATTTATTGGCTTAAGCGGCAGATCAGAGAACTGGCCGATGCCCGTGGACACATTACCAGAGCGTATAAAAAGAGGATGTGTTTCCAACTCAAGTATTCAAAACACGAAGCACTCAAGATAATCAAGAAAATGTATTCGCGAGTCGGCTATATCTGCCTTGATCGCAAAAAATTGAAAATTAATCAATCTTTAGCTATCATGAAGCTACCTCAGTTGGAAAGCGTTTAAGTCTTGACAGATGTTAGCGCGGGTGGTGAAATAGAAAACACGTACGCTTGAGGTGCGTATGCCGTAAGGCTTGGAGGTGCAAGTCCTCTCCCGCGCACTATGGTTATGATGATTTTGCCGAAATTCGTCTGGACAATCAGCTGCTCCTATAGTTTAATGGATAGAACGCGGGCCTCCGAAGCTCGCAGTGCAGGTTCGATTCCTGCTAGGAGTACCAGGAATGAAAAGTCAAACAGTTTTGGTTTACCCCGTTAAGTTCGGAGACTAAGTTGTATTGTTGGAGAAGAAGTTTTTTAATCCAAATGAAGACTTTAATCATCATCAACGGAGTTACTGGAGCTCTCGGTGCGGCTTGTCTCGCGCGTTTTAGTCGTGAACACGCTACGACAATAATCGGTTTAAGTCGACAAGCACAAAAAGTTGATACTTTTTGCGTGAACGGATATTTACCTGATAATACTTTGATTTGTTCCATTGGTGACATTTCTAGTAAAGAGGATTGTAGAAATTTTTCACAAAAGATAGACAAAAGTTTTTACGAAAAAATTGTGTATATTCACGCAGTTGGCGTGTATCCATTTGAGCTAGACAATAATGGCAATATTCATGTTTCGAACGACAATGATAATGATGGAATTGATGATCGGGTAATAAAACTTTCTCACGATGCATTTTTTGAGATGACAGAAGCACTTGAAGATGTCGGTTTACCAGTTAGGGCTTTGATTTTTGGTGGTATCGCCGACAAATTCAAACCAGCAGTTCATAAGTCATGGTGGACTGTTATCGAAAAGACAAAGGAAAGGATGAAAAAAGAAGCCGAACAAAAAAAGAAAACTTCTTTTTTCGTCTTGAATATAAGTTCTGTCATTTGTCCTCATGAACTTATTACACGCCCGTTTGTATTTCAAAACACAAATGCAGACGCGAGTTTTTGGCTTATGCCACATGAGGTAGCTGAACAAGTAGCCGTACTCGTGTTTTCTAAAAGAGATGGATTTGTTGAGGATAGACTTTTTCATAAAGCCGATTACTACGAAGAAGATTATTTTGCGGACCCAAAGTTCACAAAGCGGAAGAAATCTGAACTTGGCATATGATTTTTCATTGAATGCCGCCAACTCAAAAATAAAGGATACTGGACCATTCCACCATGCTTTATACGCGCAAAGGGGATACGGGCACGACCAAGGACTTTAATTCGAGGTCTGGCGATAGGAAATCGAAAGCTTCGTGTCAGACCGAGGCCTTGGGCGCTTTGGACGAACTGAACTCATTTTTGGGACTGGTGAAAGTAAAAGCGGCGGCGACCGAATCGGAAATGAGCGAACTCGGATCGAATGACTGTAAAATTGGCGGTCGTACGGTCGCGGAGATCGTTCATTGGTTGCAAAATTGGGGATAATACCCATTTTTCGTGGCATTTTTGACTAGTTTTTCTTCTTTTTGGGAG
>CAYHFU010000062.1:0-4145 GCA_964355985.1 uncultured Candidatus Saccharibacteria bacterium
AGTCGTCCGCGAGGAGCTTGCGACGAGACGGAGGACTGTTGTCGCCGAGAGGGCGACGGCATTAGTTTATTCCCAAAATTTGCATCCGTTACTTGATTTCGACCCCCATCTGTCTCGCCGTCCCCGCTATTATTTTCATCGCCGCCTCGATATCATTCGCGTTCAAATCCGGCATTTTCTTCTCCGCTATTTCTTTCAACTGCGCTTTCGTCATCGTCCCCACCTTCGTCAGGTTCGGCTTCCCCGACCCCTTCTCCTTCCCTATCGCCTTCAATATCAAACTCGAAGCCGGCGGCGTCTTGAGCACAAAATCATAAGTCCTGTCCTCGTACACCGAAATAACCACCGGTATCATATCCCCCATCATACCCTTGGTCGCTTCGTTGAACTTTTTGGTAAAGTCGCCGATGTTCACCCCCGCCTGCCCCAGTGTCGGCCCGAGTGGTGGCGCAGGCGTAGCTTTGCCCGCCGGAGCGATCACTTTCACCTTTTTGATTACTTTTTTGGCCATGATTTTTGATGCTATCTTAATTCTGATTTTTATTCAAGCGATCTTAAACTTTCTTTACCTGCAAGAAATCCAGCTCCACCGGCGTCTCCCTGCCGAACATCGACACCAATACCTTTATCTTGCCCCTCTGCGTGTCCACTTCCGCCACCTTGCCTTCGAAGTCCTTGAACGGGCCGTCTGTCACCTTTACCAAGTCTCCAGAGACCACATCTATCGCGTGTTCCGCTCCGCCGGCATTCGACATCCTCGCGAAGAGCGCCTCTACTTCGGCCTTTTCGAGCGGTACCGGGAATACTCCCGATCCCACGAAGCCCGTCACCCGCGGCGTATTCCTGACCACATACCAAGAATCGTCCGTCACCACCATCTCCACGAGCACGTAACCGGGATATATTTTATCTTCTTCCACGACCCTTTTGCCGCTCTTCACCTTGATCTTTTTTTCCGTCGGCACGATCACGCTAAATATTTTGCCCTCCATGCCGAGCGACTCTATGCGCTGTTTCAAGTTGCGCGCCACCGCGTTTTCATATCCCGCGTAAGTGTGTATCGCGTACCACGCGCACTCTCCCGTTGATTGTTGTTTGGACATGAATGTTTAGAACAACAGTGTGAGTAGTTTCGAGAACACGAAATCCGACACTCCGAGTATTACCGCGGTCAATACGGAAACGAGTATCACGAGCACGGTAAATCGCGTCGTCAATTTCTTCGACGGCCAGTTCACATGCTTCATCTCACCCCTCGTCTCATTTATGTATTCCGTTATTTTCATATCTTTTTTCTTGTTGTCTTTATTTTACCTTGAATGTAACGAGATCTGCTTTGACTCTGTTCTTGTTTATTATAATCCTCTTTTTACAAATAAGCTCTCTCCTTACTAAAAAACCCCTGCGGGGTTGTTATGTGGTCATGGTATCATGCCACCTTTTTAAGTCAAGTGTCCCTCCATAATTAGTTTTCTCATTTTTGGAAAGTGACGGGATTCTCGTCACTTCTTTCGGTGACGAAAAAGACAATCCGCCGTCACTTTTTCCGTCGAGATGTTCATTTTACGCCTCAACGGAGGCGTGGAAAATTTTATCAAAATTTCATAAGTTTTTTATCAAAAATTCATCAAAATTTTATCACGATGTGATATGGTGGCGGTTATGCGTACATATCGCGACGATTGGAATGAACTCATCGACGCTCTTGAGATAAAAGAGCCGCCGTTTTTCAAGGAAAGAGAAGTCTGGTGGACTTCCATAGGGATCAATATCGGCCACGAAGAATACGGTAAAGGCAAGCGCTTTTTGAGACCAGTATTGATTTTCAAGAAATTCGGGGTGTTCACTTTCTTGGGCATTCCATTCTCGACCGCGAGGAAAATCGGTGACACTTATCTCAGTTTAGAGTTTAACGGCAAGTCTAATATTGCTCTACTGGGGCAGATCAAGACTTACGATTCCAGAAGACTATTCAAGAAGTGCGGTTTCGTTGACAATGTCGTTTTCGAAGCGATCAGAAAAGCCGTCAAAGATCTTCTCTGACGGCTTTTCCATGATATGGTTCCGCGCCCTTGTTTTCGTTTCTCGACGGAACCGGAGCCCGAAGGCCATGTAGCTACTAGTGTAGTCTAAAAAGAGAAGAAGTCAAGGACTAATCAATCTCATACGTTATCGACACATTACTCGTCACTTCCTCCTCCCCTATCGGCACCTCAGGCGCCACCCTCGCGTCCGCTTCGAAAGCCATCGCCTTTATACCTCCGCCCATGCCGTAAGCGTAAGGCATCGGCCCACTAGACTCGTAGAAGCTCGTGATTCGGCCCAGAGACACGCCCAATTGCTTCGCTAGCGCCTCCGCCTTCGTCTTGGCGTTCTCTATCGCCTCCTTGCGCGCCAACGCCTTGACCGCTTCCGGCTCGTCAACCTCGAAATTCAAACCGCTTATGTTTTGCACCTCAAGGGTTCCGATTGAAGTGAACATCGCACCCGCCTTGGCGAGATCGCGTATTTTGACTTGTATGGATTGGCTCACTTCGTAGCCGGTGAGTACCGACCTCCCCGGTGGACAATACCTGACTTGCGCGACCGACGAAACAGGTGCCACGGAGGAAACTCCCGCCGGCGCCCCCATCATCGTATTGGTAACCGTCTCCGGCGTCGAATAGGTGCAAACCGCGTTTTGATATTCGTATTTCGGATTGATGTTGTACGATGTCGTCTTTATGTCCTTGTCAGCCACCCCCGAATCACGCACCGCCTTCAAGGCACCGTTACTCTTTTCCGTCGCCAGCGTTTGCGCCTCCGCCACAGTCTTCCCCGATTCCGATACCGTGAACGAGAAAGTCGCTATATCAGGCACCGCCACCGCGTCCCCCGTGCCGTCAACCGATATCGTCTTCGTCGCCATCACCCCCTTGCCCACATAGGCGATCGACTTCAATTCTTTTATCGAGATCACTAGTAAGAAAAGCGCCAACAACGCGCCCACGACCACCCCCGTCCTCCACACTTTGTCTTGTATGCTCATCTTATTTTATTTTTATTGATAATTACAGTCCTTGTGAGACAACGGTGTGTAGTTTCGTGACCCGAGGACCTGTTTGAATGGAGTATGAATTGCTAGGTTTTTTCATTGCAGTCAGCTAAGCAATGGAAAAACCTTGCAATTCAACGACATGAGTCCCGGAGGGTCACGAAACTACACACCGTTGTCTCACAAGGACGCCAACTGAACTAGGTTTTCAAAAAGCGCGAATACCGTCATCGGTCCCACCCCTCCAGGCACCGGAGTAATGGCCGCCACGGTATCCTTCACGCGCTCAAAATCGATGTCACCTACCAGTTTGCCGTCCGCCGTCCTAGTTATCCCGACATCAACGACGATTTGACTGGCTTTCAAATGATCTGCGCCGAGAAGCCCCGGCTTCCCCACTGCAGATACGACAATGTCGGCGCTCTTGGTCTCCTCTGCCAGATTAGACGAGTGACTGTGACAAACGCTTACAGTCGCGTTCTCGTTCAGGCACATAGCCGCTATCGGCTTTCCCACCAACATTGACCGCCCCACGATCGTCACCTTCTTGCCGAAAAGTTCGACCCCGTAGTGTCCCAACAACTCTTTTATCCCTCTGGCTGTCGCCGGATATATCGCATCTCCTCTTCCATCCAACCATCTCTTCACATTCACGGCCGTGAGCCCGTCCGCATCTTTTTTCGGATCAATCGCGTCTATTACCATGTCTCGATCAATATGGATCGGCAGAGGCAGTTGCACTATTATCCCTTGAATGTCTTGCGCGGCGTTACATTCTTGCACTATCCCAATCAATTCTTTTTGCGAAACATTTTCTTTCACTTGAATGTAACGCACGCCGACTCCAATCTTTCCGGCAAACGCCTTTTTTGCCCCCACAAAAACGATCGAGTCCGGCCTCTCTCCGACCTGAATGATCGCCAGTGTCGGTGCGCTCCCGAGCGCCTTTATTTTCTCGATAAGCCCCGGCGTCATCGCCTCCCTCGTTTTTCTCCCGTCAATTATGGTCACCATATTCGTTGAGCATACCACATTTCTCGCGTTACCGAGATCCGACCCTTTAGCTAATTAAAACTGTTACCAAGACTGGTACGGTTAGACAATAAATAGG
>CAYHFU010000063.1:0-4107 GCA_964355985.1 uncultured Candidatus Saccharibacteria bacterium
CATTGCAGTCAGCTAAGCAATGAAAAAACCTTGCAATTCAACGACATGAGTCCCGCAGATTCACAAAACTACAAGTGCCCTTTTGTTTGGTGGTTTTCAATAATTAACTCGCCACATAAGGCAGAAGCCCCATGAACCTCGCGCGCTTGATCGCCGTCGCCAACTGCCTCTGATACTTCGCCGAAATCCCCGTGCGCTTCCTCGACACGATCCTGCCGTGCGGATTCAAGAACCGTTTCAGGATGTCCGTATCCTTGTAGTCTATGTATTCGATGTTGTGCTGGTCAAAGTAACATTGTTTTTGCATGGTAGTTTTTTATTTTCCTCGTCACCCCGCCCCAGATCGAAGTCGAGGGCGGGAATGACAGTGTGGTTAATTAAAACGGAATGTCGTCCGGATTGATCTCTTCCTGCGGATAATCTATCTTCTCACCACCTTCAGCCGGCGCCTCTCCCCCCTTTGCCGCCTCCGCACTTGAAGCCGTCATGGCTGCCGCTCCGGCCGTCGCACCCGCCGCCGCACCGACTCCTTGCACGCCCATAGGTTTGAAACCAAACTGAATGTTTTCGGCAATGATCTCCGTCCTGTATTTCTTTTGCCCGTCCTGCGCGTCCCACGAGCGAGTCTGGATACGGCCCTCGACGAGCGCTTGTTGTCCTTTTTTCAAATATTGAGCCGACAATTCGCCCAGCTTGTCAAAGGCGGTTACATTGTGAAATTCGGTCGTATCCTGCCTCACGCCTTCCTTGTTCTTGAAATAGCGATTCGTCGCCATTCCGAAGCTCGCCACTTTCGTCCCCGAAGGGAGCGCCTTGATCTCGGGATCGCGAGTCAAGTTCCCGATGATGAATACTTTGTTTAAGTACATGATATTGATGATTAACGATTAGATTTTGGCCTCTTTGACCATTTCGTCAATGCTTTTGTCCATTTCCTCTATCGAAGCCGGCGCCGCCTCTTTCTTTGGCTCCTCCGCCGTTACCGATTTCTTGTCGCTGGCCTTTTCCGCTACCCTTTCCGCCGCCCTCTCGGCCGCGGCCGTTTCTTCCCTGCCGGCGAATTCGGCCGCTACGGCCGACGCGCGCTTGCCCAGATAAGTGTTTTCCCTCACCGTCGAGACGACGAGGACGCGCAACGATGCTGATCGGTCTTCAAACGCTTTCTTCACGCCCTCGATCTTGTCCGAGCCGAGTTCGAACTTGAACCAGCCGAAATAAGCTTCGCGATACTTGTCGTATGCGCCGGACACGGTCTTTTTGCGCATTTCGTACGCCAGTCGCTGTCTCTTCGGCGCTTCTTCGGCGATCATTGCCGCGCCGGCATCAGTGACGACTTTTCTCAAGGCATCCGTTTCTTCCGGGACTTTTTCCTCGGATACGGATGGGACGACGAGATACCCTATCTCGTATATTGACGAATTTTCGATACCGTTATTAGTTTCGTTCATGTGTTTTGCGGCCAGAGACTCTTTTTATGAGACCTTGAATTGGAATCACAGTGATTTCAAGCGATTCCAACCTGCAGGACTGACCGCGATTACTTGTAATAGAACGAGACTATCACGGAACCTGCCTCCACGCAAGCGCGCGTCTTTTCGCGGAGACTGCTCCATCGTATCATCCCCAGATAAAATTTCGATGAATTTTTGATGAAATTTCGATAAAAAAGTTATGAAATTTCGATAAAATTTTCCGCGGCTCCGTTGAGCCGTGGAATAATTATTTCACCTATAAAACTGTCACCAACTATGTCGTTAAATTGAAAAACTTGACTGCGTTCAGTGCCAACTGTGTCGCGACCTTCGTTTCATCCTCACCCCTCACCCTCGCAATCGCCTTCACCGTCTCGACCACAAAAGCCGGTTCATTCCTCTTGCCCCTGTGCGGCGCCGGCGCAACGAACGGACAATCAGTCTCCGACACCATCCGATCAATCGGTGCGTACCTCACCAATTCGTCGTAGTCGTTCGTGAAAGTAATCACCCCAGTAAATGAAACCATGCCACCCATGTCCAGTATGTCTTTCAGATCCTGAATTGTTCCCGCGAAAAAATGAAAGTTCGCCCGCACCTTTGCTTGCTTTTTCAGTATTCCAATCGCCTCCTGATACGCATTACCTCCCGCTTTTCCGTTTCGAATATGCAGCATCAGTGGCTTACCAACCCTATTCGCCAACACTATGTGCTCTTCAAACATCTTTCTTTGATTTTCAATGTCTTCCGTCCTTGAATGAAAATAGTCCAACCCACACTCTCCAATCGCCACGGTTTTTGGATTTTCTGCCAACTCCTTCAAGGAGATCGGGTCTCCTCCTTCAGTAGGGTGAATACCAACCGTCGCCCACATGTCATCATTATCGCGCGCTAACTCAACCGCCCTCTTCGACGATTCATAATCCGTCCCAACCGTAATCATGCCCACATTTAATTCCCGCGCGCGGTTAATGACCTTTTCCCGATCCCCATCGTACTCGGCAAAATTCAAGTGCCCGTGAATATCGAAATATTTCATCATTTCCTCCCAAACAGCGGCTTCTCCGGCATTTTTCCCTCTTTCACCAATCCAACTATTATTTTCGCCGTCCCAGGAATGATCGGCTGAAGCATTTCTCCGATAATCATCAAGTAAGCGAGCAACTCCGCGATGTCCCTTCTTGCGCCCGCCTTGTCCGTCTTGATTTTCTTGAACGGCTCCCTTTCCTGCACCACCGCATCTGCTTTCGATATGAGTCCCCAGACCGCGTTCGACGCCTGCTGTAAGTTAAATCCTTCAAAGCCCTTCTCATACTCTTCCTGCGCGGCAATCACTTCCTGCGATTTCTCAACCTCTTGCGCGACTTTTTCGTCAAACTTAACCCCGTTCCCCGTCGCCATCTTCATCACCCTACTCGTCAAATTCCCCAACCCGTTCGCCAAGCTCGCGTTATACCACTCGGTAAGTTTCGATTCCGAAACCCCGGAATCCTCAAAAGGATGAAACTCGCGTAGGACAAAATACCGCAACCCGTCCGTGCCGTAATCGTTTATAATGTCTAGCGGATCAACCGTATTGCCCAGCGTCTTCGACATTTTTACGCCTCCGTCTCCCAATATGAAACCGTCAACGATGATCTTGCGCGTCGGCGCGATTCCTGCCGCCATGAGCATCGCTTGCCACATCAATCCCTGAAATCGCGTGTTATTTTTTCCGCAATACTGAACCTGAGTTCCGTTTAACCAGTATTTTTCGAAGTCGCCGCGTTCGTTAGGCCAACCCAGGGTTGATATGTAATTCACCAAAGCGTCGAACCATACATACATCACCTGTTCCGAATCTTCCGGAACCGATATTCCCCACGGCATTTTTGATTTAAGGCGAGATATGCTGAAGTCTTTAAGACCTCCTTTGACAAATTCTATCAATTCATTCATCCGATAGTCTGGAACGACGAAATCCGGCCGCGTAGCATAAAATTCAAGAAGACGATCTTTGAAAGCCGTTAACTTGAAGAAATAATTCTCCTCCGAAATGATTTCCGGTTCCCTGTTATGTTCCGGACATTTGCCGTCGACCAATTCGCTATCGGTTTTTTCTTCCTCGCAGCCGACGCAATATTTCGCCTGATAATTTTTCTTGTATATGTATCCTGCCTTATCGCAACGCTTCCAAAATTCTTGCGCCGCTTTCACATGCGCAGGATCCGTCGTGCGTATGTAGTGCGCGTCGTCGGATACGCCGAATTTCGCCAGCGTCTCTTTGAACAAAGCTGCGTATTCGTCCACATGTTTCTGTACATCTTTGCCCGCGCGCGTCGCCGACTCGTATATTTTCATCCCGTGCTCGTCTGTACCTGTGTTGAAAAACACATCGTAACCCGTCATTCGCTTGTACCTGGCCACCGCGTCCGCGCGAATAATCTCCGTCGCGTGTCCCAAGTGAAGCGGCGCATTCACATACGGCAGAGTAGTTGTAATGTAAAATGGTTTCTCACTCATATTGAGTCAGTTTACATTGAAAACCGTGATATGCAAAGCTACATGTCAGCCGCGCCCGCGGCGAAAGTGTTCGGTTTTCCCGTCCGAGGACCTGTTTGAATGGAGTATGAATTGCTAGGTTTTTTCATTGCAG
>CAYHFU010000064.1:0-3972 GCA_964355985.1 uncultured Candidatus Saccharibacteria bacterium
AACAGGCGCCGAATACTATCAAAGAGGTCGTCTTTTCTTCGGACAATAGTGGTCGGCAAGTACGCGTTGCCGGTCCGGAAGTATTGTGGATCATGGACATACCGGCGCCCGACACGCTGTCGCGCACTATTACCAATGATTGGATGCTCGGTATTTACTCGGACGGGAACGGTAATAGGAGCGTCTTCGTCGTCGCCACGACCGACTACTTCCAGAATGCGTTTGCCGGGATGTTGTCTTGGGAGGGTGTGATGGCGGACGATATCCGGCAATACCTCGCACCGACTTCAATCAGAGGTGTCGCCAATATTCCGGAACAAATTCCAATAAATCCAACGGCGACTACCACTACTGACAATGAACCGCAAAACATCGTAGAGCCGTACCAGACCCTGAGAGGACGATTCACGGACAGGATCATAGGCAATAAGGATGTGAGATCTTTCGAGACGGACGCCGGAGAGACTCTATTCCTGTATTCGTTCGTAGCCAATGACAAGCTGGTCGTGGCGGGTGACGAGGCGGCGCTCGAGGGAGTATTGACGCGACTTGAACGACAAGCGTTTATGCGTTAGGATAATGCCATGAATAAAAAAGACCTCGAATACTTCAAAAAGAAATTGCTCGCGGAGAAAGCGTCGATCGAAGGCGAATTGTCGGGTATCGGCAAACGCGATCCGGGCGCGGCGGGCGGTTGGGAGGCGACGAGTGGCGGCATGGAAGTTGACGCGGCGGACGAGAATGAGGTGGCGGACAAATTGGAAGAGTTGGAGGAGAATACGGGGATTTCCAATAAATTAGAGGGTCAATTGACGGAAGTCACGGCGGCGTTGGAAAAGATTGAGAAGGGCACTTACGGCACCTGTGAAGTTTGCGGCAAGCCGATGGAGAGGGAACGGCTGGAGGCGAACCCGAGCGCGAGGATTTCGATCAAACACGGGCACTGAAACGGGAGTTTGAGTCTCCCTGGATGACCGCTTTTACGGCGGTTTTTTCGTTTTGCGCCCCAGTTGAGCTGTGGAAAATTTTATCGAAATTTCATAACTTTTTTATCGAAATTTCATCAAAAATTCATCGGAATTTTATCGCGGTCTGCTATGGTGGTAACTGCGAGACGGGAGAAAGTTTAGTTTTTCAATTCGGCAAGACTCGCTCCGAACTTTCTCCCGTCTCGCAGTTACCACTATGGGCATCGCGAAATCTTATAGCGCGCAATTGGTCGGACTTCAGGCGGAAATGGTTACCGTCGAGGTGGACATTTCCAATGGGTTGAACTCGTTTTCGGTGGTTGGTTTGGGTGACCGCGCGATCGAGGAGGCGAAAGATCGCATATCGGCGGCAATCAAGAATACGGGGTATCAGTCTCCGAAACAGAAGAATCAAAAAGTGATCATTTCATTGGCGCCGGCGGATGTGAGGAAGGAGGGGCCATCTTTTGATTTGGCGATGGCTCTGACTTATTTGAAAGCGGCAAACGAGATATCGTTCAATCCGGAAGGAAAATTGTTTCTGGGGGAGCTTTCCCTTGAAGGGAATGTGCGGAAGATCAGCGGTTTATTGCCGATATTGTGTCAGGCACCGGCCAATGGATTCAAAGAAGCGTTCGTTCCTGAGGAAAACGCCGTGGAAGCGTCGCTCGCGCGGGGAATAACAGTTTATGCGGTTTCTTCACTGCAGGAAGTCGTGGAGCACTTGAGCGGAGCGGGTGATCTGGAAACGACCGACGCGGCAACCGTAAATGATTCCTCGCTAGTTTCGACGGACTGGACGGATATGAGCGTCATTCGCGGCAATGAGACGGGGAAAAGGGGACTAGAGATCGCGGCGGCGGGGGCGCACAACATACTGATGTGCGGTCCGCCGGGGACTGGCAAGACTATGCTGGCGCACAGTTTTTGTTCCATATTACCGCCGCTTTCGTATGAGCACTCGGTCGAAGTGACGGGCATTCATTCGGCGGCACACATATTACATACTGGGTTAGTCGTCAATCCACCTTTCCGATCGCCTCATCACACGGCTTCGTACCCTTCAATCGTAGGAGGAGGCGCTTTTCCTCGGCCGGGCGAGATTACGCTCGCACATCGCGGCGTTCTATTCCTGGACGAGTTCCCTGAATTTGACCGTGATGTGATCGAAGCGCTGCGCCAACCGCTTGAGGATCGAATTATAACCATATCAAGGGCGCGCGGCACGATCACATTCCCGGCGCAATGTATGCTTGTGGCCTCGATGAATCCGTGTCCGTGCGGCAAAGGCAAAGAGCATGGTTGTACTTGCCCGGAGCGGGCGCTTCAGTACTACAAGCGGAGAATTTCCGGTCCAATACTCGATCGAATGGATGTATGGGTTTCGGTTGACAAGGTTGATTACGAGAAATTGGCTTTGCGCTCGTCCGACGCCGAACCATCGGAGCGGATCCGCGCCCGTGTGATCGCCGCGCGGGCGAAACAATCGGAGCGATTCAAGCAATATGGCATACGCAAGTGTTACAACAGTGAAATGAACGCTCGAGACATCGAAAAATGCATCGAGATGTCCTCCGACGCGCGCTCGATCCTCTCCGTTTCCGCCAAAAGGTTTGAGCTATCCGCACGCGCTTTCCATCGCGTGATCAAAGTGGCGCGGACGATCGCGGATCTTGGTGGGGAAGACACAATCAATAAGGATCACATATTGGAGGCGTTGCAGTACAGGCAGAAGTTATGATTAGAACGGATTCTTGCCACCGCGGATCTCGAAGTGGATATGAGGACCAGTGGTGTGGCCGGTCATGCCTATGTAGCCGATAGTTTCGCCTCGGGCGACTTTCTCGCCGACCGAAACCGTGTTTTTCAACATGTGCGCGTATAGTGTTTGTGTGCCGTTCGGATGCGAGATGACCACATAGTTGCCGTAGCCGCCGCTCCATGTGCCCATGCGACTGATGATGACCGTGCCCGCGGCCGAAGCGACGATAGGCGTGCCGACGGGAGCGGCCAGATCAATCCCGTTGTTGCTGTGAATACCCTGACTCTTGCGTCCGCCGGAGATCGGTCTCATGTAGTATCCGGCGTATGACGGATACTTGGCGCCGCGGACCGTTCCTGACGAGCCGGATTTCGCCGTGTCCGCGGCTGACAATTCGGCGTTAGGTATGATTATGGTCTGCCCGACAGTGAGGGAAGATGCCGAAGAAATGTCATTATAATTCAAAATGTCTTCCGAGTCGGCTTTGTATTTCTTGGCGATACTGCCGAGAGTGTCTCCCTTCTTGATGTCGTATGAGATTCCCGACACTGGCAGTATGACGAGCGTTTGTCCGTGCTTCAAAAGCGATTTGCTCGTAAGATTGTTAGCCCAAAGAACTGTACCCACGCTTACATTAAACATCTTGGCGATGCCTGATACGGTATCTCCTTCGCGGACTTCGTATATGCTGATGGAAGTATTGTACGACTCCTCTTTGATGTCATTCGATACGGCGATGTCAGCCACCAGAACCTCACCTCCGTCTATCGGCACGATCTCGGCGGAATTGTTCGGGTTCGGATTGGCATTTACCGCGGCTTGGAGCAAAGCGAGCTTCTGTAAGTTGCCTTTTTGCCTTGAATTGGAGTCACCTTCTCTCGAAATCGCGTCGGACTTGCTTCCGTCAATGGTTTGCGCGGCCGCTGGCGAGCCCTCTATGAGCGGAGACAAGAATGAAAAGAGACCGGCGTAAGCGGTCCCGGAAGAGATGATGAGGGTGGCGGTAGTCACAATGAAAGCCGCTATCCACGATTGCGGACGCTTCAGAGCCGTTTTATTGAGTTTGTCGGCATGCGGTCTGTATGACATAAATTGTGTATCCCTCCCGAGTATCTACCGTATCTTTCGCGCAACCGTACCGTATACTTGGTCTAGGGTATCAGATGGTGGAGGATTGTCAACGATGTTTGTGCACAGGCGTTGACGGGGAAACGCTACTCTGATAGTATCCTTTATACCTCA
>CAYHFU010000065.1:0-3952 GCA_964355985.1 uncultured Candidatus Saccharibacteria bacterium
TCTCCGCTTCACCGAGATCGATGAGATGGTTCTTGCCCAAGTCCAATCCGTAGCATTGCGCGCACACTCCGCGGACCGTCTTGCAAGACAAGGGTGAGCGCACGCGAACTTCCGTAGTACCCGCTTCCTCGATCTTCATGGCGTCGCTCTTCGTTATCAAATGCCCTTTTTCGAAAAGAACTTTGCCGTCGGCTTTGACTTCTTCGGCCAATATGCGTCCACGAATATTCTTGGAAATCGGTATGTTCATGCCCGAAGCCGTCTGCTTCCTTATGATGATGGAATCTTTGGTGCCGCAATCATCCTCCGAGACAACCACATCCTGCGCCACGACGAACAGTTTGCGTGTGAGATAACCCGCCTTGGCCGTATTCAAGGCCGTGTCGGTGAGGCCTTTGCGCGAACCGTGAGTGGTGATGAAGTATTCGATCGGCGTCAGTCCTTCCTTGGCGCAGGAAAGGATCGGGAACTCGATCGTCTCGCCGGAAACCGACGAGATCAATCCTTTCATACCCGCCATCTGCGTTATCTGCGAGAGCGAGCCGCGTGCGCCGGAAGTGATCATGTCGTATACCGAGCCCATTTTGTCGAGCGACGGCGGAATCGTTTTTTCGATTTCGCTCTTGGCCCTTTGCCAGATCTCAATATGCTTTCTCACGCGCTCTTCTTCGGTTAGGAGTCCTTCGCTGAACTGTTGCGTCACTACATCTGCCTGCTTTTTCCCCTTTGCCACGATCTCTTTCTTGGCCTCGGGTACGACGATATCGTCTATGCCCCAAGTCGTGCCGGAATGAGTCGTGTAGCCGAAACCGAAAGTCTTGATCTTGTCCAGGATCGGAGACACATTTTCCGCGCCGCGCAGAGATATCATGTCGTCTATGATCGCCCCCAATCTTTTACGACCGACTTCTTCGTTGATGAACGGATAATCTTCGGGAAGTATGTTATTGAACAGTATTCTTCCAACGGTCGTTTCGAAAGATTCACCATTGAAAGCCGCGTATTTGTCGTTTTTTGGCGCAAATACTTTTATCCCCTCCCGCAATCCTATGGCCTTGAAGTCGTAAGCGAGCACGGCCGCCTCAGGTGATTCGAAAATCTTGACTGAATTTTCAATTTTTCCTTTGTCGTTTTCATTTTTACTTTTTCCATTTTCAATTTTCTTCGTCACCCAGAAGCACCCAAGCACGATGTCGAGCATCTTCGCCGCCACCGTGGGATCGTTGTTGCCCGGCTTCAGTATGTTCTTGTCGGCCGCCATGATTTCCTTGGCCTCAAGTTGCGCTTCGGCGGAGAGAGGCACATGTACGGCCATCTGGTCGCCGTCGAAGTCCGCGTTAAAGGCGGTACAAACGAGCGGGTGTACTTGGATAGCGTTGCCCTCGATTAGGATTGGCTGGAAAGCTTGAATACCCAGACGGTGAAGGGTCGGTGCGCGGTTCAAGAGAACATATTTGCCTTTGATGACTTCTTCGAGGATTTCCCAAACTTCCTTGGCACCATCGTCAATCAATCTATTAGCGCCGCGAATGTTGTACGCGAGTTCCCTTTTGAGAAGTCCGGAAATGACGAACGGCCTGAACAACTCAAGAGCCATGTGCTTCGGCAGGCCGCACTGATCCAATCGGAGTTCGGGGCCAACAACGATAACCGAACGGCCAGAGTAGTCTACGCGCTTACCGAGCAAGTTCTGGCGGAATAGGCCGCGCTTTGACTTCAAAGAATCGGACAAAGACTTCAATGCTCTCTTTTGAGCGGCGATGGCGGCCGCGCCGGCGGAGGAACTGTGGCGGATCGAATTGTCAATCAGTGCGTCAACGGCTTCTTGGAGTATGCGTTTTTCGTTACGAAGAATGACTTCCGGCGCATTTATTTCACGGAGTTTAAGCAAACGGTTGTTGCGATTAATGACGCGACGATACAGATCATTGACATCCGAAGTGGCGAATCGTCCACCATCAAGTGCGACCATTGGTCTGAGTCCAGGCGGCAATACCGGAATCTTCGTTAGGAACATCCATTCTGGACGCACATTGGCTTTGATCATTTGTTTGACCAACGACAACCTCTTTGAGAGCTTTTCCCTGTCAGCGGCACCGGCTTCTTCGTGTGCCTTTTCCAATTCAGTCTTCAATTTGGCCATGTCAACTTTCTTCAATATTTCAAATATGGATTCGGCACCGATCCCTGACTCAAATAGTCCACCGTACTTCATGGCGTACTTGTGGTAAGTGACCTCATCCATAACGAAGCCGGGCACGATTGATTCTATCTCCCTGCGCGCGTTCAGGAGCAATTCCTTCAAGGCCTCTTTCGTCTTGTCGTCCTGCGCGGTTTTGACTTTGCTCTTGTATTCGGCGTCAAGCTCTTTCAAGAATCTGGCTTTCTCCTGCTCGTGGACTTTTGTGACGATGTATCCGGCAAAGTAAACGACCTTTTCCAGATCCGCTGAGGGCAGACCGAGAATGAGGCCGATACGAGAAGGAACGCTTCGTAGAAACCAGATGTGAGAGACCGGGGTCGCGAGTTCGATGTGACCCATCCGTTCACGTCGCACGATTGATCGGGTGATCTCCACTCCGCACTTCTCGCAAACTATGCCCTTGTACCGTATGCCCCTGTACTTGCCGCAGTAACATTCATAGTCCCTGTCCGGCCCGAATATGCGCTCGTCGAAGAGGCCGCTCTTCTCGGACCTTTGCGTCCTGTAGTTGATGGTCTCGGGCTTGGTCACTTCTCCAAAAGACCACTCCAGTATCTTCTCCGGCGACGCCAATGTCAGTCGAATGAGGTCGAAATCCTGAGGCTCGTAGGGCTTTTTGGTTGTTGTGGTTTGCATGATATTTGATGATTGGAAATTTAATAATTATTCTTCAACAACCGGACTCTTTTTGACTAGCTCCACATTCAAGGCCAAACCACGAAGGGTTTTCAAGAGGACATTGAACGATGCGGGCAGGTTCGGCTGCTTCAACGGCTCGCCTTTGACGATTGAGTCGAAAGTGGCAGAGCGGCCGATGATGTCGTCGGATTTGACCGTCAAGATTTCGCGGAGTGTGTGCGCGGCACCGTGGCCAAGCAATGCCCAGACTTCCATTTCACCAAAGCGTTGACCTCCACCTTGCGCCTTTCCGCCTAGCGGCTGCTGGGTAATCAAGGAATAAGGTCCAATCGAACGCATGTGTATCTTGTCTTCGACCATGTGATGAAGCTTCATGATGTACATGTAACCGACCGCAACTGGTTGATCAAAATGTTCGCCGGTGCGACCGTCGCGGAGTTTCATCTTGCCTGAGGCGTCAAAACCGGCTTTTACCAATTCGTCTTTGATCTCCGCGTCAGTCGCGCCCATGAACGGCGGAACGATTGCCTGATAGCCGAGCGTATGCGCCGCTAGACCGAGGTGAAGTTCCAATATTTGTCCGAGGTTCATGCGCGATGGAACGCCGAGTGGAGTCAATATCACGTCTATCGGCATGCCGTCCTCCATGTAAGGCATGTCTTCTTCGGGAAGAATCCTCGAGATGACGCCTTTGTTACCGTGGCGTCCGGCCATCTTGTCGCCGACTGAGACATTCCTCACTTGCGCGACTTCCACATAAATCTTCTTGATGATGCCGGACTCGAGTTTGTCGCCGCGTTCGCGCGAGAAAGTTTTGACCGAGATGACACGACCTTGCTTGCCGTTCTCCATCCTCTTTGAAGTGTCTTTGACATCGCGCGCTTTCTCGCCGAAGATCGAACGGAGCAAGCGTTCCTCGGGAGTGAGTTGCGTTTCGCCTTTCGGGGAAATCTTACCGACCAGTATGTCGCCGGGCCTCACTTCCGCGCCGATCCGGACCACGCCTTCTTCCGTAAGATTTTTCAATTTCGCTTCACTCACATTCGGTATGTCGCAGGTCGTGACTTCCGGACCGAGTTTGGTGTCGCGCACGGTTATCACGAACTCTTC
>CAYHFU010000066.1:0-3885 GCA_964355985.1 uncultured Candidatus Saccharibacteria bacterium
TTATGGTAAGAAACGACAATAAGCTTCCATCCGTAAGCCCTGCTCTCACTCCCGCAAAAACGAGGATAATCGGTAGAATTACGAGAGGTTCGAAGATACGTGAGATTATTCGGGCGAGGTGCTTCATACTTTTCTGGCTGCGACCTTCACTTTCCGGAGTAACTCCAGATCGTCAAGAAGGCGTCCGGCACCGCGGACAACAGCAGTTTGCGGATCGTCGGTGATCCACACCGGCATCTTCATTTCATTGGCGATGCGGCGATCGATACCACGAATGAGTGATCCTCCGCCGGCCAAGACGATACCGTGTTCGATAATATCACCAACGAGCTCAGGAGGCGTTTCTTCGATGGTTTCTGATATTGCCTCGATAATTTCTGCAATAACGGAGGAGAGCGCCTCACGAATTTCCGTTTCGCTAACGCGAACGGACTTGGGCAGCCCGGTCTCGATATCACGGCCGCGAACCACGGTAACGCGATCTATTTTTTCGACGGGGTAGGCGCTGCCGACGCTAATCTTGACCGCTTCGGCGGTCTGCTCGCCGATAAGAAGCGAGTACTTGAGACGCATAAAACTCGTTATCGCCTCATCCATTTCATCTCCTGCAATTCTAATACTGCGGTTGACGACTATTCCCCCAAGAGAAAGAACCGCTATTTCGCTCGTCCCGCCGCCGATGTCACAAATAAAACTGCCGTTGCTATCCTCAATCGGGAGACCTGCGCCGATTGCTGCCGCCATGGGTTCTTCGATCAAAATCGCCTCCCGCGCACCCGCCATGATCGCCGCTTCTGAGACAGCCCGTCGTTCTACCTCAGTAACTCCTGAGGGAATCCCGATGACGACCTTGGGACGCGGTACACGCGGAAATCCTGGTCGTCTAGGCTGTTCGTGGACGAGGCGGATGTAGTGCGTGAGCATCGCTGCGGCAGCGTCAAAATCCGCAATGACGCCATCTTTTAGCGGTCGCATCGCCTCAATTGTCTGGGGGGTTTTACCGAGCATCCGTTTGGCCTCACGGCCGATGGCGACTACTTGTTTGGTTTTTCTGTGGCGTGCAACAACCGAGGGTTCGCGGATGACGATGCCTTTACCTTTGACGTACACGAGCGTATTGGCAGTTCCTAAATCAATACCTAAATCATGAGAAAACAACCCGAAGAGAAAATCGAGCATTGTGCGCCCATTCTAGCACATTGCGTGAATATACAGGCGGTGATAAAGTGTTGATGATGAAGAAAAATTTCGTGATATCAATAAACCCACGACTGTCGGAGATTTAGATGATTTGGCAGCCCAAATCATTGGTGCTGTCAGCAAGAAAACAACGCGAATTGAAGAAAAAGTAGATGCATTGGATCAGAAAGTTACGACGCTTGATAAAAAAGTAGACAATCTAGACTACCGCGTAAAATCTTCCGGATTACCTCAACTTTCAACTATAGGGTATAATACCCAAATTGCTTTGGTTGAATCGAGGTAAACTCATGTGCGAGTTTGACCTAGATAAACCGAAGCGCTCTTTGACATCGACTATCAGATGATTCCTTTCGCAGTGTAAGAGGGAAATTGGTGAAGAAATTCTTCATCACCAGCTCCTCTCTTACACTAAAAAACTTTAGAAAGGAATCTTCCAATGAAACTCCCAAATGTCCAAATTCTGAAACCTTCACTCTCTGCATTACTTTTTTCATGGCTCGGCCTTGGAGCCGCCGTGGCCCTCTGGACATTCCTGAAATCCGGCGAAGAGCTGGTTGCAGCAGTCGTAAGCGCAGCGATCGGCCTGCCGCTCGTTTATTTCTTGTACAAGTACGTCCAGTACAGGAAAAAATTGAGCGAAGTCGAACCGAGAACTTACAGTCTCGGCATTTTGGTTCGACTGGCTATCGGCGCGTCGCTGATGGTTGGCTTAGGCACTTGGATAATCGGCGCCGAGAGGTGGATCGTGCCCGAGACACCACTGTCGAACTGCCAGTTATTAGCAGTCCGACTCGATGTCGAGCAGGGACTGATCCAAAAATGCGATCCGCTTGTCGCGCGGAACCTCATCCGCGCGAATACGGTGGTGTTCCGTCATCCCGACGGAACTCTCATTGACTGGGCACCAGCCCAGGAGGAAGCAGTTCTGCGGACTGCATCAAGCGGCAGCTTCGACGCTGCTGCGTTTAACGCGGTCAGGGCGCAATACGAGGCGGAGCTGGGCGCATTTCGTGCCACGCGTCTTTTTGTCCCAACAAACACGCAAGTCAATATTTGGCTTGCGGCGGCAATCATCGCCGCACTGGCGACGCTCCTGCCCGTCCTTCCGTGGCGGGCGAGGAGGCTATTTGCCATTGTGAGCGCCGGGGTCATCATACCCCCCATGCTCATCTGGCTTGGCCAGTTCGGCCTAACCGCACCTTGGTTAGGGATCCTCCCTTACCAAGGAAAATTTGAGGTGACCGCAATTTGGGTCGCCTTCAGAATGGGCTTTTTGGCGACGATCCTCGCGGCTACGCTGCCCGTCATCGGCAAGCCTTTCGCCGAATGGGTGGTGAAACGGTTGATGCATAGCGAAAGAGTCCAAAACACTCCGCTCCGGTATGGAGCGATCGGACTTTATGGACTTTTAATCGGTGCCGTTACGGCGCCGGTTGTTGCTCTCATCGCAATGCCAGCGGCAATCAACGCCGCGGCTGGCGTTGAAACACTCACGACGAGCGTCACATTGAACGCGATGACGCTCGGATTGATCAGCGCGGGCGCGCTGATCTCCTCCACACCCAAACTCCTCTCGGCGTTCGCCGAGGGATTTTTAATGCTCTTCCTCGGCCCGCCCACGAGGAGATAGTCGATGTTCACATCCAACCCTGCGACCACGTCGCACGCGACCGGGATTTGGTCAAAGGGTTGGATTTTTTGTGGATTGAAACTCAGTGGTACAATAGCACTGATGGGCTATACGGGACGGATAGAAGCTCAAGATCATCCTTCTGTTGATGCGGAGCTTGAAGCAGGATGGCAACAGGTAGCGCCAAATGCGCGGGATCAAGCACCAACGGTCGTTACCGGAATTGCGACCGGTTGCGTAAGAAATGTTGGCAGGGTTCGCGTGGCTACCGGTGCAGAGTCAGTATCGGTATTCCCGGAGCCACGTCGTACAGAATTTGTATTGGTCGTTACACCCGATGGGCAACATCACGTGGAACGATATGAACCGAAGACACATGAAGCATTGGCTGATATTCCTGATACCGGTTTAACACCCCCGCAGCTGCTTACGCAAGTTGAGGGTTTTGGAGAGCAAGTAATACCCCAGGGGCAACAGTTTCAAAGAGTTCGCAAAGCTCGCGGAGGCGCATCGCACAAACACTGGAATCCCGGATATCAACCCAAAATTCGTTAAAGATTAAAGAATTCTTAGTCCTGCACCGGTTGCTTAATCCTATCTACAATGGCTGCCTGATGGAATATCCTATAGCATATTTTCTGCTTAAAAGCAAGAATTTTGATGTGTGATATACTTTTTTCATGAACCTGACTTCATGGTGTGAACGCGTGATTGCCGCCGGATTTATTCTTCTGTTTGCCCTCGTGCCACTCCTTTTGACTCCCTGGAACTACGAACTGTTTGAATTCAACAAGATGATGATGACCTATGCCTTGACGGTCACGATAATTGGTGCGTGGATCATTAAGATGGTAAGCCAGAAAGAGATCCGAATCTCCCGGACTCCATTGGATATTCCTATTGCTCTCTTTTTCGCTTCGCAACTCGTAAGCGCCCTTTTCTCGATCGATCAGCACGTCTCGTGGTTTGGCTACTACAGCCGGTTTAACGGCGGGATGTGGTCGGTCATCTCCTATATTCTCCTCTACTACGCGTTTGTGTCGAATCGTTTG
>CAYHFU010000067.1:0-3811 GCA_964355985.1 uncultured Candidatus Saccharibacteria bacterium
GGGGTGCGGGGGCGGGGTGGGGGGGGCGGCGGGGTGGGGCGGGGTGCCGCGGGCCCCGCCCCGCGCCCGCCGCCGCCCCCCCCCCCCCGACTTCTCTGAACGCGGCCAAGTCTCTCATCGCGGTCGGCGAAGTGTGGCTCGGCACTGCCGAATTGAAATCAATCAACGAAAAGCGCGCCAAGGAAGGTAAACCACTTTATGCCAACACCAGGAACCTTGCCGCAGGTTCGCTCCGTCAACTCGATCCGAAAATCACCGCCGAGCGCAACCTAAACATATTCATGTACGACATAGATCGTATTGACCCGGAATTGGAGCCGGAAACGCAATCCGGCGAGCTTGAACTCTTACGCGGCCTCGGCTTCAATACCAACCCGCACTTTAAAGTTTGCCGAGACATAGAATCCGTTCAAAAGTTTTACGATGAATGGACGAACAAGCGCCACAATCTGCCGTACCAGATCGACGGTATCGTGATCAAGGTCAACCAGAGAAAAATCCAAGAAGCCATCGGCTATACCGGCAATTCGCCGCGTTGGGGCGTCGCGTACAAATTCCCGGCGGAACAAGTGACTACGATACTGGAAGACATCGTCTTTCAAGTCGGCCGAACGGGGGTCATCACGCCCGTTGCTGTATTGAAGCCGGTAGTAGTGGCGGGCTCAACCGTATCGAGGGCGACTCTGCATAATGAAGACGAGGTCGAGCGGTTAGGCGTGAGGATAGGAGACACCGTCATATTGCAAAAGGCGGGCGATGTCATACCGGACATCGTGGGAGTGGTCATGGAATTGCGTGCGAAGGATTCGAAGCCGTTCAAGTGGCCTTTGCGGGTGGCGGCGTGCGGAGGAGACGGACAAATTGAACGCGTGCCGGGGGAGGCGGCGTGGCGGTGCGCGGACCGCAATTCGTTCGAGCAACACAGGCACAAGCTTCACTACTTCACTTCCAAGCACTGCTTCGACATTGACGGACTGGGGCCGAAGATGATTGACCTTTTATTGGAACATCAGCTGATATCGACAGCGGATGACATATTTACCTTGAAGAAGGGGGATTTGTTGAATTTGCCGAGGTTTGGGGAGAAGTCGGCCGAGAATTTAACGCAGGCGATAATGAAAGCTAGGACGGTAACTTTGCCAAGGTTTCTTGCTTCACTTTCGATTCCACAGGTGGGGGAGGAGACGGCGTATGATTTGGCGAAGTATTTTGAAGATACGATAAAGCTAACACCGCGCCCTCTCGGCGACAACAGCTCCTCCGTCTCGTCGCAAGCTCCTCGCGGAGGACTGTTCTCGCCTGCGGGCGCGGCTGTCGCGTTGATGAATACTCTGTTCAAGGTATCAAAGGAAGAACTGGAGGCGATTTACGGGGTGGGGCCGGTGGTGGCGGGGTCAATATTTGAATGGTTCAAAAACGCGGACAATCGGAAACTGGTAAAGAATTTACTGAGGCGTGTGACGATAGTTAGAGAAGAATCGAGCGGGGCGAAACCTTGGGAGGGTAAATCATTTGTGTTCACGGGCACTTTGCCGACATTGCAAAGAGAGGAGGCGCAGGGGATGGCGAGGCGGAACGGGGGGAGCGTGTCGAGTTCGGTGTCGAAGAAGACTTCATTCGTGGTGGCAGGCGAGGACGCGGGGTCAAAACTGGACAAAGCGAGGGAATTGGGGGTGAAAATTATAACCGAGGCCGAATTCTTGAAAATGGTCGGATAATCGGAGGCTAGGCCTCGGGATGGCTAACCTCGGGAATATGTTATAATCGCGTCATGATTACCGTGAAAGAACTCGATCACTTGGCGACGCTTTCGAGGATTAAGCTATCGGACGACGACAAAAAGTCGCTTTTGAAGGAATTCGACTCGATCTTAGGCTATGTTGACCAGTTAAAGAAAGTCGAAGTCTCCATGGAGGCGTCGGCGAGAGTGGGGGCCGTTAAAAATGTGACGAGGCAGGATGTCGTCTCGAATACGAGCGGTGAGGACAGGGACCTGTTGTTGAACGAAGCACCCGACAAGGAAGGTGATTTTATTGCAGTTAAAAAGATCCTGAACAATTGAACTTGTGTTAGCCGCCTCGACCGTCGAGGCGGCGACAAGTGTCGAACGAGCGCAGCGAATGTGAGACACTTCGTCGCGCCGAGGAGGGAGAGGCGGGACCAGAGCATCACAAAAATGAACATCGATTTAAAAGAACTCACGATAAAAAAGGCGCAAGACCATCTTAAAAGCGGCGATTTTTCGGCCGTTGAATTGACGCGAGCCTATTTGGATGAAATTGCCAAGAAGAACAAAGACATAAACGCTTATTTGGAAGTCTTTGACGACGCGCTCGATGCCGCCCAAAAAGCCGATGAATTATTGAGAAACGGTAGGGAGAATGGTGGCGGCAAAGATAATGCACTGATAGGCGCTTTGTCTGGCATCCCTTGCGCGATCAAGGACAACATTCTCATAAAAGGTAAGATCGCCAGCGCTGCTTCAAAAATCCTGGAAAAATACCGCGCGCCGTACTATGCCACCGCTTCTTTGAAATTAGCGAAAGAAGGCGCGATATTCTTGGGCCGCACCAACATGGACGAATTTGCCATGGGCGGCTCTACGGAAAATTCCGCTTTCGGAGTCACGAAAAATCCACATGACCACGGAAGAGTCGCGGGCGGTTCCTCGGGCGGCTCGGCGGCCGCAGTGGCGATGAATGGAGCGCTTTTCGCGTTGGGTTCCGATACTGGCGGTTCGATCCGCCAGCCGGCAAGTTTTTGCGGTGTGGTCGGACTCAAACCTACTTACGGAGCCGTTTCAAGGTACGGAGTAATGGCCATGGGTTCTTCTTTGGATCAAATTGGTCCTATTACCAAAACAGTCTCTGACGCCGAAATCGTATTTAACGCGATAAAGGGCAATGATTCAAAAGACGGCACGACGATCAAAGACGACACCTATCCGAAAAAGCGGATTGGCAAGAAAAAACCCGTTATCGGAGTTCCACGGCATTTCTTGGGTGGGGATGGAATCGACAAATCGGTACTGGAAAATTTCAATAAGGCCTGCGTTACATTCAAGGAAAAAGGGTATGAGGTAAAAGAGATAAAGTTGCCGAATATCGCTTATTCGCTAATGGCGTACTACATCATCATGCCGGCGGAGGTTTCTTCGAACATGGCGCGGTACGACGGGGTGAAGTACGGACTGCACAAGAGCGGCAAGGACGGGATCGACGATTATTTCGAGACCAGGCGCGCGGGGTTGGGGATGGAGGTGATAAGGCGTATTTTACTTGGGACTTATGTGCTGTCTTCCGGGTACTACGACGCTTACTACAATCGCGCCAATGCGGTGCGGAGGATGGTCACTGATGATTTTCTTAAAGCATTTGAAGAGGTGGATGTTATAGTCACTCCGACGACTCCGGGGCCGGCTTTCAAAATCGGCGAGAAGACGAGCGACCCCGTGGCGATGTATTTGGAGGACATATTCACGGTCACGGCGAACCTTACAGGCTTGCCGGCGATGTCGGTGCCGAACGGGTTTGCGGAGAGGGATGGTAAAAAAATGCCTATCGGTTTGCAGATGACGGCGAGGCACGGGGATGAGGCGACATTATTTGAAGTAGGCAAAGAGTTTTTGGGAGAATAAAAACTTCGAAGGTACCGCGCCCGAAACGAAACAATTGGGTTTTCAAAGTCGGCAAGACTCGCTCCGTTAAATTTCTAGGCAAAAGGATTGCAGGATTGCTCGACGCTATCGCGTCGTAGCAATCCTCGTCTCGGCATCCTTTTGCCAAGAAATTTAAACTGCGCTCAAAAAGGT
>CAYHFU010000068.1:0-3714 GCA_964355985.1 uncultured Candidatus Saccharibacteria bacterium
GTGGAATATCAATTATGATCTTGGTGTTGACGGGTGGTCGGCGGAAGATTTTCTGGACAAATATACAGCATCGGTAACGCCGTCTCCGGCGGGTAGCCTTGTTGGTTGGTGGAAATTTGACGAGGGGAGCGGCACGGTTGCCGTTGATTCAAGCGGTCGGGGTCACAACGGTACTTTGGTAAACAATCCGGCGCGAATAGCCGGAAGAATAGGAAGCGGCGCCCTCTCTTTTGACGGTGTTTCCACCTATGTTGATGTTCCGGCTTCAGCTGACTTTGATTTCCCCAATGAATTTTCCGTCAGTGCATGGGTTTACTCAAATAATCCCAATGCCCGTGTCAGCGCGGTCAGCCGGTCAATGGGCAATCTCTGGCATCTCTGGACGCTTGAACAGGTCGGCCCCTTAACCGGCGGCACGGCCAGATTTGATATGGAGTATGTGGCGCGTCTCGTTACCGGCAGTCTTTCATATAGAGGAAGCGGCAGTCCATATAGCATAGGCGCCTGGCATCATGTGGTTGGAGTCAAGACTCCCGGCACGAGCGATGTGGTAAAAATATATGTGGATGGTGTTGCGGGAACGGACTCGCGAATCGTCGCGGAGCCGGATCCGGATTTGTCAGGAGTTAATGTTACGATTGGTTCAAGGAGATCCATAACGCCCGATTCAGTCTGGAACGGCTACATTGACGATGTACGCATGTACAACCGTGCCCTTTCTGCTTCAGAAATTTCCAATCTGTATAATGACGGTTTGGCCGGTGTCGGAGCGACTCCGCCGCCGTTCACCCCCCAGACCTGCACCTCCTTCACATACGGCGCATGGTCGGCTTGTACCGCAGGTTCCCAAACACGCGCAACTCTTTCAAGCTCTCCCGCCGGTTGCACTGGCGGCACTCCTGTTATTACTCAATCCTGCACCATGCCTCTTCTTTCCGACACCACCCCTCCTGCCGTCTCCATCACCTCTCCCGTCCCTGGCGCTTCGCTTAACCCTTCAAGCATCGCGGTATCGGCTAGTGCCTCGGATCCTACGGTCTACAACCAAACGACTTCCGGAGTTGCCTCGGTCCAGTTCAGGATCAATGGCCAAAATCTGGGCTCACCGGATACTATTGTCCCGTATTCAGTTACATGGAACGCTTCTTCTCTCCCTGACGGCTCGTACACCATCACCGCAGTCGCGACCGATGGAGCTGGGAATACGACGACTTCCAACTCTATGACAGTCACTCTCTCAACTCCAGTCGTTATCGACACCGATTCGGACGATGACGGTGTGGGGAACTCACTCGATCTATGCCCCAACACTCCAACTTCCCTTGTTTCCATTAGTCCATCCGTCATCAATCAGAGAGGATGTCCTTTGCCGCAAATAGCCACGTTTTCGATCAGGCCGGATCTTGCGTCAGCTGATCTTAGAGCCATTCCTTCTTTTGAACTCGGCAACTCGTATGCCAAAGTGTCGTACCCGACGAGTTCTTACTCTTTGGTTAGAAACGCGGGGAACTACTACGACCGCCTGGACATTGACGCCAACCTCACAATCTCCCAAGGCTCCATATCACTCAACTCCGCCGCTTTGCCTGAACTGAACCGTCCCGCCCGCCTGACCTTCTATGGCGTACCCGCGTCTAAGCACAAGATATTGAAAGACGGTGCGACCTGTTCGACATGCACCGATGCGTCTTACGACCCCGCGACCAAGACCTTCTCCTTCAATGTGACGAGTTTCTCTACCTTCACCCTGGACTTTACGCCGGAAGCGGACTCCATCGCTCCTACGGTTGTGAACGACAACACCCCTTCTTCTCTTGCCGTCGGCACTGTGGGCACTATCGTAACTGTCACCACTAGCGAAGACGCCTCATGTAAATACTCGACGGTTTCGAACACCCCCTACTCCTCTATGACCAATGCTTTTACAACGACCAATGCCGTGTCGCATGCCGCTTCGGTGCCCGACCTATCCAACGGCAGTACCTACACTTACTACATCAGATGCGAAGACGCCTCCGGCAACGCTACCACAACCGACCTTATCCTTTCGTTCTCTGTTGCCAATCAGGTCACGCTTCCTCCAGCGGGTGGTGGCGGAGGTAGCGGGGGAGGAGGTGGCGCAAGAGCGGCGACGGTGTCGACCAGTCCAATGTCTAATCCCAACGCTCAAATCAATCCGCTACTCGTCGTGGCGACCTTGACCCCGCAATCCACGGTCACTCAATCTTTCCCGTCCGTTACCAAATGGCTCACTATAGGCATGTCTAATGTTGAGGTCAAAATTCTCCAACAAATATTGAATGCCTTGAACCATGTCGTCTCGTCTTCTGGTGTTGGTTCCAAAGGCCAGGAAACCGACTACTTTGGTCCAGCCACCCTCCGCGCAGTCCAATCGTTCCAATGCAAAGTACTCTCGGTTTGTGCCGGCACCCCTGTTTCCACCGGTTACGGAGGGACTGGACCGAGGACGAGAGCGGCGCTCAATTCACAATCTTCGGCTCTGGCGGCGACTTCTTCGGTCGTCTTTGCTCCGGCACAAGTCGCTCTCACTACCCAACCGACGGCTAACTACAGATTCAACCGCTCTCTCAAGGTTGGAGACACTGGGACTGATGTCAAAGCGCTCCAGATATTCCTCAATACTCACGGGTTCACGATATCTGCCACAGGCCCCGGTTCGCTGGGTAATGAGACTACATATTATGGAACTCTGACCGCCAAGGCAATCTCCATGCTCCAGGAACGCTACGCTTCCGAGATTCTCGCGCCGAACAATCTCTCTGGGGGAACGGGATTCTTCGGGCCCGCGACGGTGAAGAAGGTAAATGGGATGCTGAAATAACTTCTTCAAAGATATCCTTGCATATTCATGAGGAGTTCGTGTAGTGTTATCGCATGTCTTTCACGGACGAAATTCAATTTCACGCGTGCGGCGGCAGGGGAGGCACGGGTGTAGTCCGTTGGCGGCACGAGCGCGCACGGGAGTTCGCCGGCGCATCGGGCGGCAACGGCGGCAAAGGCGGCGACATATTCACGCGCGCCGTCCGCGATATCAATATTCTCGCGCGGCACAAGACGACTAAAAGTTTCAAGGCAGGTAACGGGGAGGACGGCAGGAGCGATTCCGAGCACGGCCGAAACGGTGAAGACTTTTTCATAGAATTGCCGATCGGTTCCGTCGTCGCGAACATGAAGACGGGAAGAACCGTCGAATTGCTAACGGAAGGTCAAGTCGAACTCATTCTCCACGGAGGCAGAGGCGGACTCGGCAACGAACACTTCAAAGCCTCGACCAATGTGCGGCCGGAGCAATCTACCGACGGCGTAGTCGGCGAAGAAGCCGACTTCAAAGTCGAACTTAACCTGATCGCCGACATCGGTCTCGTCGGACTTCCTAATGCCGGCAAGTCGAGCTTGTTGAACGCTCTCACTCACGCCAAAGCGAAAGTCGGAAGCTACGCCTTCACCACACTTGACCCCAATCTCGGCGTGCTTCCCGGAGGACTCATTATTGCCGATATTCCCGGCCTCATCGAAGGCGCCTCCGAAGGCAAAGGTCTCGGCGACAAATTCCTACGCCACATCAAGCGAACCAAAATGATTTTACACCTGATCTCCGTCGAGGAAGGCACCTCAACCGTCGAGGCGGCGACAAGTGTCGAACGAGCTTGCGAATGTGAGACACTTCGGTCGCTGCCCTCGGAGGGAGAGGCG
>CAYHFU010000069.1:0-3697 GCA_964355985.1 uncultured Candidatus Saccharibacteria bacterium
CTGCCATTCGCGTCAGCGCCACCGGAGGCTCCTTCACCAATCTCTCTGTCACCAACGCCACCACCACCAACTTCTTCGCGACCACGATGACCGTCTCCGACGCCCTCACTTCCTATACCAGCGCCACCGCACCATACTTCGTCGCGACCTCGACCACCGCGACCTCGACATTTGCGGGTGGGCTCACGGTCGGCACGAGCCAGTTCGTCGTTGATTCAACGACCGGAAAGGTGGGAATAGGAACAGCGGCTCCAGTTGCAACTCTGCACGCTGTAAAAGATGGTGCTGGTAGCGGTGTCAATGTTGGGGTATTTCAAGCGTACGACTCTGGGAGTGGAGACGTACCCCTGACTACTGTTCCAACCTTGATAAAAGCTCCCATTCTTTCCGTCGTCGGCGGTTCACAGATTGGGGGTAACAATAGGGCAATTCTTGGCATCATTCAAACGGGCATAGGTGGAACTACAAACCATAGAGCCACATTGGAACTTGTGGGCACTCGTTCAACCACATCACAACTCAACTCTTCAACGTTCACAGCTATGCAGACAGATAATTCTTTAGGCGAGATTCACTTAACAGGTGATAACGGAGTAAATCTACGAAATACAACAGGTGCTGTTATCGCTGCAAGCGCAGCCGACAACTGGTCATCGGGCTACACCCCCTCGTATGTAACCTTTTCAACGATGAATACCTCCAGTTCTTTTGCAGAAAGAATGCGTATTGCGGCTAATGGTAATATCGGCATCGGAACGACGACACCGTGGGGTCTTCTTTCAATAAATCCAAACGGCATCACGGGCCCCGCATTCGCTATCGGAAGTTCCACCGCTACGAATTTTGTAGTAACAAATGGCGGCTCCGTCGGTATCGGCACCACCTCTCCCTCCTCGGCCCTCGCCGTCTCGGGCGACTTCTTCCTCACCGGCTCGACGACCATCACCGGCGCCGACAAGGGAATCGTCTTCACCGGCACCGGCAATCACGACATCACCGCCTCCGGTGGCACACTCCGCATCGGCTCGAACACCATCATCGGCAATATCCAAGCCCTCGACGACACGGTGGACATCGGCACCTCTGGCGTCCGCTTCGACAAGATATATGCCAACGAGGTCAACGCCTCTACCATCGTCGGTACGCTCACGGGCGGGAATCTCACCGCCGAAACCTTCAACATCAACTCTGACAATGCCACCGCCGATACCGAGAACGCATACCTCTCATTCGAAAGAGGCTCGGTCTCGCCAAATGCCCTTCTCACTTGGAACGCTGCCCTAAGCGCGAAGCGTTTTGAATTCAACCACCCGCTCTTCGTTCAAGACGCCTCTGCCTCGACCACGAACACCACCCTCACCCTCCAGTCAGTCGCTGGTCAGACCGGCGACCTCCTCCGCATCGCATCGTCTTCGTCATCGACCTCTTTCCTCACTGTCACCGGCGCGGGGAATGTCGGCATCGGGACGACGAGTCCGCTTTTTAAACTTGATGTGTATGATTCTGATGCAACTCAATACACCACCCCTCTCCGTTTGTTGTCGGGTATAGCGACTAATGACTATCAAACAGCACTTCAGGTCGGTGTGGCATCCAGTAATGGTCGCGATGCGGTATTTGGATATCTATACAAAACAAGTGCGTCGGATTCTGGTGCCTTTATGAACGTGTGGGGTGATGCCATATCAAATGGGGAAGGCCTGTTTGTTAAACGTGGCGGTAGCGTCGGCATCGGGATTACCGTGCCGACAGCAAAGTTACATATTCTTGATTCTGACACAGCTCAATTTGCGCACCCCGCCCAATTCTTTTCAAGTGCCACAACTGACGGCTATGCAACTGCGGTGTATGTAGGAACTGCTGCCTCTATTGGCCGGAGTGCAACCTTCGGATATTTATACAAAACTTCTACCGATAATTCCGGTGCGAGCATATCAGTTTGGGGTGATGATCCAACCATCGGTCAAGGGATATTTGTCAAAAAAGGCGGTTCCGTCGGCATCGGGACGACGAGCCCTTGGGGATTGTTAAGCGTCAATCCAAACGGCATCAGCGGTCCCGCGTTCGTCGTCGGCTCCTCGACCGCCACCAACTTCATCGTGACGAACGGCGGGAATGTGGGAGTGGGGACTGCAGGGCCGTCTTCAATACTTCACGTTAAAGGGATTTCTCCGCAATTAACTATTCAGAATACTTCAAACAATGATGGTTCTATCGTCATTCAAAATGGCACGCCAACAACCATTGCTTCTCTCTCGACGGGAGCAGACACAAACACTGCTCTAGTAGGAATTGCGAGAATGACTTTACAATCTGGCACAAATAATTCACTTGTTTTCCAGACAAATGGTGCAAATACGCGTATGACTATTGATCTCAACGGTCTTGTCAGTATGGGTAATGCCAGTACCACACAAATTAGTTCAACCGGTTCTGCATATCTCGCTACTACTGGAGGCAACGTCGGTATCGGGACGACGACGCCGCAACAGCAGCTACATGTTTCAAGTACTGGCGACCAAGTCATTCAGTTTGAGTCCACTGGAACCGGCAGCAGTAATAACGCTGCTATCTTGCTGCAGAATAGACTAGGAACGACGCCATTCACTTGGTATATGCAAGGTATGGCCGTGGACGGACGCTTTAGGATTTTCGGAAATAGCGCTGAACGGATGACTATCACTTCTGCAGGCAATCTCGGTATCGGGACGACGAGTCCGCAGACAAAACTGCATATCGCTAACGGCTTTTCAGGAGTATTGCCTTTTGCGGGAACGGTACTGACAGCAGAAAATAATTCCAGCGCTTATATCAGCATCCTCACACCCAATGCAAACGAGTCGGGTATATTTTTCGGCAACGTATCATCTAATATTGCTGGCGGAATTATATATAACAATACGACTGCCGGTGTTGGAACGGCGAATGGACTCCAATTCAGAGTAAATGGGAATAGTACAAAAATGGTTGTTGATTCTACAGGCAACGTCGGCATCGGGACGACGACGCCCAACAACAAACTGGATATCTATTCCACGACAAAAGCGGCCGTCGGTTTTTCTGGCGCAGGCGACTCAACATACAAATGGACGATAGGACAGGACATGGCAGACACAGGGAAGTTTAAAATCTCCTCCTCCACCGCTCTCGGCACGAACGACCGATTCGTGATTGATGGGAGCGGGTATGTGGGGATTGGTACCGCGAGTCCGGATGGGATGCTGACGGTAAAAGGAAGCGGAACAGCTTTAAGTTATGGAGGCGAGAAAACAACGAATGGAACATTCACCAGCAGTGCCACCGGCTGGACGCTCGGGACCGGCTGGTCATACAACTCTTATAATGTTATTCTCTCCGCAGGGAACACGGCTGATCTTGAACAAAATGTGTCTGCTGTCTCCGGCGAATATTACCGAGTCTCCTACACAATCGGTGGCCGGACTGCCGGTTCAGTTACCACCTCTGTCGGTGGAGTTTCTGGTGTAAGCAACTCATCGAACGGCGTACAAACAGATTTGATTCTCGCCACTGGTAGCGGGAATTTTAAAATTACTCCTACCACTGATTTTGACGGCACAATAGATACTATATCGGTCACGAAGATAATTTCTGGAGCGTCGATCCTGACGCTTCGAGACTCTAGCAACAATATTATTTCAGAGACTAGATCGGAAGAGCGTCGTGTAGGGAAAGAGTG
>CAYHFU010000070.1:0-3618 GCA_964355985.1 uncultured Candidatus Saccharibacteria bacterium
GACAAGCATCTTTTCGCCAAGAAATTTATACTGCGCTCAAACAGGTTGCCGACTTGTAAAAATCGCACCTTCCTCGCTTTTCATTTCGCGTGGTATAATTCAGACAAATGACCAATCACTTGGTATCAATAACTAAGTCAGACGGTACCAGGCAACTTTTCGAGGAGGGGAAGCTGGTGAATTCGTTGAAACGCGCCGGGGCGAACGAAGCGGCTGTTGATGAGATCGTGGATCAAGTCGAGAGCGAGATGTGGGACGGTATCAAGACGGAAGAGATTTACCGCCACGCTTTTGAACTCCTGAAGAAACATTCCAGGCACGCCGCCGTCAAATATTCGATACGGCGGGCACTGTTCGACCTTGGACCGGACGGCTTCCCGTTCGAGCGATTCGTGGCGCGAGTTTTCAACGCATGGGGCTATGAAGCGGTTACCGACCAGACGATTCCAGGCGCTTGCGTTGAACACGAGATGGATGTGGTCGCTTGGAAAGACAATGAGCTCGCGATGGCGGAAGCGAAGTTCCACAACGAGTTTGGCTTGAAGTCGGATCTCAAGGTCGCTCTCTATGTCAAAGCGCGCTTCGACGACCTCGCCGACAACACTTTCGACTACGGCGGCGCGCGGCGAAAATTGACTGGCCGTTGGCTTTTCACCAACACGAAATTCACAGAAGCGGCGGTGAAGTACGGAGAATGCAAAGACTTGAAAATGATCGGCTGGAACTACCCACACGGAGGCAGTCTGCACGAGCTCGTGGAGCAATACAAACTTCATCCGGTAACTGCGCTTGCTTCATTGTCGCACCAGCAGAAGAAGGACTTGATCGGCCGGAACGCGTTGCTTTGTTCCGATCTCGTGAAGGATCATTCCATACTCACTAGTATTGGCTTGAATGGAGAGGCGGCCAAGGCGGTCGTCGAGGAGGCGGTTATGGTGGCTAGTTTGGCGAAATGATCCGCATTATATTTGAATAAGTACTTGCGAATGTGGTAACATACGGGCATGAGAAAAGTAAGATTCCAAGCTAATTTGCCGGTTACCTTCATGCGCGAAGGTGATCAATTTGTGGCCTATACTCCTGCCCTCGATCTTTCCACGGCAGGAAGCACTTTTGAGCAAGCTAAAAAGAGGTTCGCGGAAGCCGTTCATATTTTCGTAGAAGAATGTCTAAAGATGGACACGCTTGCCGCGGTGCTCGAAGGACTCGGTTGGGTGAGGCACAGGAGTGAGTGGGTGCCTCCAATTGTAGTTGCGCAGGAATCTCAGACATTCAATCTCCCAGTAATCGCTTGACGCTCTCATGAAATATCCATGCCGAGGATTTCTCAGATCAGCTGGAAAGAGTTCGAGAAATTTTTGAAGTTCCTCGGTTGCAGTTTCCTGCGTGAAAAAGGCGATCATCGCATTTGGGGCAGGGACGGACTTCAAAGACCGATCGTCATTCCGCGGAGCCGGTCGATTCCAGTTTTTGTCATCAGGAATAATTTGAGATTGTTGAACATTTCGGTGGACGAATATTTGGAAATCATCGCGAGAATCTGAAAACATCAGACGATTTTTATCTTGCGCATGACCGTAGCGCATGATAATGTCTCACGCAGACTATGAACGCAATACATTTCAAGCACTGGAGCGGCATTGACAAAGTAATGCTCGGGCACGCTGGTAATTTCCAAGACCTAGCGCGATTGGCCATGAGCATCATCCGACGAATTCCTGTAGACATTGAGATGGTCTCCGGACCAATCTCAACCGGCGGAGTCGGCACGATAGACGGCAACCGTAAAGTTTTTGAAGCCGTCATTGAGATCTTGATCCTTGAAGACGGTTTGAATGTTTTCAGCCAAATGCCGTTTGAAGACAAGATGGTTGAATTCTACAAGAAATGGCACGCGGAAAATCCTCTGGAAAAATACTGCATGCCAATCCTTCATGACTTTTACGAGCCGGTGTTTTCTTCCGGTCGCGTGAAAGCCCTTCACTTCATCGACGGCTGGGAGTCGTCGTTTGGAGCAAAATGGGAACACGGCAATTGTTCGAAATGGGGTATCAAAAGGAAGTACTTATCTCGCGAATTGTCACAACGCGCTCTGGCGCAAAGCTCGACAAACTTCACTACTGATCATGAAAACGCCCAAACATGTCGGTAATGTCACGATAGTTCTCCGTAAAGGAGTTGGTTCGAAGCCTACGCAGATACTTCTTGGTCTCAAACCGCCGAAGAACAAAGCGGACGACAAACGCAACCGCAAAAGAGTCGGTGCCGACAAGTGGGTTCCGCCGGGCGGAGGCACGGAGAGTGGCGACAAAAGCCAGAAGCACGCCGCGCAAAGGGAGTTGCTTGAGGAGACTGGCTTGAATTTCTCTTTGAGTAGCTTCAAGAAAGTCGGTATGCTTCGCGGTTACAACGGTTCCGTCGAACAACCGCTTTGGCTCGTGCACATTTACTTGGTCACTACGGCCAGTCAAGCATTGGGGCCAACCGCCGGTCCCGGACTGGTCAAACTTCAGTGGTTCGGGGTTTCCAGACTACCCTTCAACAAAATGCTTACGGGCGACAGGGATTGGATACCGCGAGTCATCAAAGGTGAAAAGCTCACGATCAAGATCGTCTTTAGTGAGGACGAAAGTGATGTGACCGCGAAAACTATTAGGACCGTCCGCTCCTTCAATGGAAGGTGATATTCACGAACACACAGCCGACCCCGTGACCCGAGGTCGGCTTTTTTGTTGTACAATATGCTCATGACGAAACATGATCAAATGAAGCAGATTCGCGACGAACTTCTCGTGTTCAAAGAGTCGCCGCTCTATGAGTATAGGACAAGCAACAAATATTTTCCGGTGGTGGGTGAGGGCAGTCACGACGCGGCAATAATGTTCGTGGGCGAGGCACCGGGGTTGAACGAGGCCAAGACGGGGAGACCGTTCTGCGGAGCGGCGGGCAAATTCTTGACTGAACTCGTAGGGTCAATAGGACTTACGCGGACACAGGTCTACATAACCAACATCGTCAAAGACCGCCCGCCGGAAAACCGCGACCCCACACCTGACGAAATAGTGCTCTACGCACCGTTCTTGGACAGGCAGATAGAGATCATCAGGCCGAAAGTAATCGCTACTTTGGGGCGGCACAGCATGGGGTATGTTATGAGACGCTTTGATCTCGATTTCGAACTCGAACCGATAAGCAAGATTCACGGCAAATCTTTTGAGACCACATTCAAGACTGTCGGCGGAGAATCGTTGCCGCTCACGATCGTCACGCTTTACCACCCGGCTAGTGCGCTATACAATGGCGGCATGAGGGACACGCATAAAAAGGATTTTGAGGTTTTGAAGAAATATGTTTGAATGAAATCCATGAAATCTCGTAAAACGGCAAGGTCTCAAGAAGGCGACAGAAAAGTCGTCTGGAATTTGAAGTTGCTGTACGAATCGCCGGAAGATCCGCGAATTGAGAAAGACATAGTTGAGATTGAAAAGGCGTGCAAAACTTTCTCCAAAGAATATGACACTGCGGAAAAAGATTACCTCAAAGACGAGAATGTATTGCTGAAAGCCCTGACTGATTACGAGAGATTGTCGGCTTATCGCGAACCTAAAGATCGGAAGA
>CAYHFU010000071.1:0-3576 GCA_964355985.1 uncultured Candidatus Saccharibacteria bacterium
TGCTCTTCCGATCTGGTGTCGCGCACGTTTATCACGAACTCTTCTATGTGAATGGAACTCCACTTCGCGTTTTTCACCACGCGCTCGGAAAGGATGATCGCGTCTTCGTAGTTCGAACCGGACCAAGACATGAAGGCGACCAGTGCGTTGTGACCGAGAGCGATCTCACCGTTGTCCGAAGTTGAGGTGTCGGCCAACACTTCACCTTTCTTTACCCTCTGGCCCACCGCAACTATCGGCCTCTGATGAAAAGCGGTGAATCCGTTGGTCCTGGAGAAAAGTATCAGATTGAAGTCGCGCTTTTGTCCCTTGTCGGACTTGAATGAAATCTTCTTGGCGTCCACATGCGTGATCTCGCCGTCTTCCGGCGCAAGGAGAACACGGCCGGTCTCGAGCACGGCTTTGCCTTCCATGCCGGTCGCGACGACTGGAGCTTCGGGTACTAGACACGGCGTTGCTTGCTTTTGCATGTTCGAGCCCATGAGCGCGCGGTTGGCGTCGTCGTGATTCAGGAACGGGATGAGCGAAGTGGCTATCGAAAAGGCCTGATTCGCCGACACATCCATAAAGTCAACTTCGTTCTTTTTTGCCATTGCGGGCTTGCCGTTCTGACGAACTTCCACCTCGTCCGCGGTAATGTTACCGGAGGCGTCATGGGCAATGGCCGCGTGGGCGATGTGATGATTCTCTTCTTCGAGCGCGTTCAAGTAGACGATCTCTCCCGTCAGTTTGCCGTCTTTGACCTTGGCATAAGGCGTCTCAATCATGCCAAAATCGTTGATCCTGGCATAGGTGGTCAAGTGCAGGACCAAGCCGATGTTCGGGCCTTCAGGCGTGTGTATAGGGCAGAGTCTACCGTAGTGCGAAGGATGCACATCGCGCACTTCAAATCCGGCGCGTTCGCGCGAAAGTCCGCCGGGGCCAAGCGCGGAGAGCAATCTCAAGTGTTCGATTTCATCCAGCGTGTTCGTCTGTTGCATGAATTGGGAAAGCTGGTTGGTTGTGAAAAACTCCTTTATGCGCGCTTGGAGTGGGCGCGGATAGACAAAGGAGACTGGCAAAGTGACATCAGGTTCTATCGTTGACATCCTGTCTTGGATATTCCTCTTCATCTGCGAGAGTCCGAGACGCACGCGCTGTTCCATCAGTTCGCCTACATATCTGACGCGCCTCGAGCCCAAATGATCGATATCATCAGGCTGGACATCTGTCCTTGTCGCGAGAGCGACAATGTGCTTGACCGTGGTAGCTATGTCGTCAGCGTTGACAGTGTGTCGTTCCAATGACTTCTCATCCATCGGCTTGCCAAATCTTTTGTTGAACCTGAATCTGCCGACTTTGGATATGTCGTAACGATCGGCCTTGAGTATGCTCTGGATGAAAGAGCGGGCGTTCTCGGCCGTGGCGAGGTCGCCGTCTCGCAACCTCTTGTGAATCTCCATGTACGCCTCGTCAACGGTTTTGGCGTGATCCTTGGAAAGTGTGAGTTCAATGGTCTTTTTGGCGTCGGCGTCGTCCTTGAAAAGATCAACAATCTCTTCATTCTTGCCCGCGCCCAAGACGCGCAGGAGCGAAGTTATCGGAAACTTGCGTTTACGATCTATGCGGCAGTAGACGGTACCGTCCAGGTCCGTCTCTATCTCCATCCACACGCCGCGGGAAGGTATAATCTTCGCGCCGTAATAAGTCTTGCCCCGGAGTTCGTTAGCGGTAAAGAAGACGCCGAACGAGCGCGCCAATTGCGGCACGATGACTCTCTCGACTCCATTGATTATGAAAGTGCCGTGATCGGTCATGAGCGGCAATTCGGCCAAAAACATTTCCTGCTCTTTCTCGACATTCAATGACTTGTTCTTGAGCGTTACTTTGACCTTGATCTGTCCCTCATAGTTCTGCTTGTTGTCCTTGGCGTAGTGCTCGTCGCATTTTGGCTTCTCGACTTCAAATCCGCCGAACGACAGCTGAAATTTCTTACCAGCGTAGTCCTCGATCGGCGAAAACTCTTTCAAAAGATTCGGTATGCCCTCTTGGAGGAGTTGCTTGAATGAGGCCAACTGAGCTTCGACCAGGTTGGGCGTTTCCGCGAGCGGAGCCTGGTAGCGCGCGAAGTACTTTTTCGGTCGGATGGCGAGGGTAGTAGTCATGGTTTGATTAAATTTTTATTAAATTTCTTCCAAAACGCAAAAGCGCCGTTTGCGACGACGGTTATTAAATTTGATTACTCTAGTAGTGGAGTATCACGGGTAGGACTCCTAACATCCTATCTAAAATCCTCCGCTTTTGTGCCGGAACTCAATCTGGCGAAGTCAAGGGGTACCCTAGCATACCTACGATTTCCGTCAATATTGACAGGTGTGGATAACTATTTTTTAGTTTTACGCCCGACTTTCCACTCGTCGATCTTTTTGTGATGGCCCGTAAGGAGTATCTTTGGTACCTTGTATTTTTTGCCTTTGAATTCAACGATTTCGGGCCTGGTGTAGACATCCGGACTGGCGATTCTTTCCTCTTCAATGGACAGGTTATCTCCGAGCACGCCCGGAATCCTTCGCGTCACGGCATCTATTACTATCATAGCCGGCAGTTCCCCGCCCGTTAAGGTGTAGGGGCCAACGGAAATGTCAGTCATCTTGAACATTTTCTTGATTCTAGCATCAACACCTTCATATCTACCGCAGACCAATACGATATCTGTGTATTTTTTCCAAGAATCAGCCGTTTTGTTCGAGAATTGTTCGCCTGCCGGACTGAAGAAGGTGATTTTGATTTTTGCCTTTTTATTTTTAACTTTCTTCACCGCCGCCTCGATCGCTCTCGCCACAGGCAACGCCTCGATCACCATTCCGGGTCCCCCTCCGTACGGCCTGTCGTCAACGCGCCTGTCAGCGTAAGTCATCGCTTTCCCCTTTTTTTCAGGTACAGCAAAATCACGAGGGTTATAGTATCTGATTGAAATTTTTCCGTCCTCTATGGCGCGTCTTACAATTGACACCCTCAAATAGGAATCGAGTGATTCCGGAAATAATGTAACTATGTGAAATCTCATCAAACTACTCCAGCTTCAAATCCGCCATCGCCTCATCCACAGACTTTGACGCCCTCTCGGCCGACGAAGGACCGGTCGCGACGGAAGAAGTTTGTTGCATGCCCGAACGGAGACCTCCCTCCGGCTCGTTGATCTTGAGGTTTACGCGACTATTGTTCTTCATGCCGACGACGCGGAGAAGGGTGCGGATGGACTTGGCGGTGTTGCCCTGCCTGCCGATAATCTTGCCCATGTCCGCGGCGGACACTTCTAAGGTAAGGAGCACTCCCATCTCATCGACCGAACGCGCGACTTTGACTTGATCCGGATTGTCGACTAAAGACTTGATGACGAACTCGAGAAACTGCTGATCCGCGTGCTGATTCATGATTTTTTCGAAAGCTTACTTGTAATCGTACAGTTCGCTGTACTGGGGATATTGTAGCAAAGAAAAGTCAGTCGTCAATGGTCTGGTCCGTGCGGTTTGCCGACCCCACCTCTCCCTCCTCGGCGCGACGAAGTGTCTCACATTCGCTGCGCTCGTTCGACAC
>CAYHFU010000072.1:0-3573 GCA_964355985.1 uncultured Candidatus Saccharibacteria bacterium
CACAAAACCTAAGCATTCCAGGGCGGCATCCGGGTTTTCGCGTAAAGTTGCGGCTTCGGGGCTGACATTACTCAATAACAGCTTTGATTCTGCGCACTCCCTGCGCAACCGCCTCTTCTTTTTTGATTTTGAATGTCCCCTTGAGTTCCGAGGTATTCTTTACATGCGGGCCGCCACAAAACTCCTTGGAATACGCGTTTTTAAGATCGGCGGCCGTCGGCGGATTCGATGCTTGGCCAATGAAATAGACTGACACTTGCTCACCGTACTTCTCCCCAAAGAAGTGTCTTGCCCCCGTCTTTTCCGCCTCCTCCTTCAACATCACGATTTGATTAACCGGCAACGCCTCGGCGATCTTTCGATTGACTATCTCCTCAACTTTCATTTTCTCTTCATCCGTCATCTTTGCCCCATACGCGAAGTCGAACCGAAGCCGTTCCGCCGTTATGTTCGACCCCTTCTGCATCACACCTTCTCCAAGCACATCGTGAAGCGCTTGATGCAACAAATGTGTCGCTGTGTGGTATTTCACCACCATCGGATCATTCTCATCCGAGAGTCCCCCTTTGAATTTCTGTTCCGCCCCAACCCTAGATTTGATGCGGTGTGCTTCCATACGATTTTTAAATTGATCTTCACTTACAATCATCCCTTTCTCGTGAGCCAATTCTTTTACGAGTTCGAAAGGAAAACCATATGTAGTCACAAGATCAAAAACGACAGATGGAGGCAGTTCATCTTGTGTATGCCTTCCGTTTTTAAATTCTTTGATCCGCCAATTAAACTCTTTCATGCCAACTGCAAGCGTACATGTAAACTTTGCCGCCTCATCCTCAAGGATTTTTTTAATAATGGCAGATTTTTCTTTGAGTTCTGGGTATGTGTTTCTATATATTTCTGCAAATGTATCTATAGTGGTACCGACTCTTTCACTGTCTAGCATTTTGTCGCTCGTCTGCATGATTGCCCGGCGAATGAGGCGTCGAAGGATATACCCGCGGTCTGTGTTTGCCGGCACGACCCCATCGGCGATTAGAAAGATGCTTGCCCGAAGATGATCGGCAATAATACGCTTATTTGATATCGGAACATCCGGGTTTTGCATAAGCGCCATCACCGGCCTCAACAAATCCGTCTCATAAATGTTGTCGACTCCTTGCATCGTCATCGCCAACCTCTCCAACCCGGCGCCTGTGTCAACCGACAGCTTCGGCAATTTGCCGACGATTTTCCCGTCCTTCTTCTCGTACTGCATGAATACATCATTCCAGACTTCAACAAGCTCCCTCTTCGAGTCAGCGTCAAGGAATTCCTCTTTTGTAATCAATCGTCCACCAAAACGGTTCGCCACATCGTAGTACATCTCCGTATCGGGTCCACAAGGACCGTTCTCTCCCGCCTCCCACCAATTTGAACTCGCCGGCATGAGGAAGATACGGCTATTATTCTCCACGGACTCCTGAACTGCCGATCCCCCTTGTAAAGGGGGTGCCCCGAGGCGATCAGCTGAGGGGCGGGGGATTTTGAACACCTCGCGCCATATCTCTGCCGCTTCCTCATCCTTCGGCGCGTTCTCATCTCCTTCAAATACAGTCACATAAAGCCGTTTCGGATCGAGTCCCAATCCCTCTTCTTTCGAAGTCAGAAACTCATAGCTCCAATTTATCGCCTCTTTCTTGAAATAGTCCCCCAGCGACCAATTCCCGAGCATTTCGAAGAAAGTGGCATGTGTCTTGTCACCGACATCGTCAATGTCAATCGTGCGCAAACACTTCTGCGCGTCCGCCAATCGTTTCACTTCTTTGCCGTCGACCAAATACGGCTTGCCCAACAAATAAGGAACGAGCGGCTGCATTCCCGCCGTTCTGAAAAGCGTCGGATTCGTCACGCCCTTTTCATCCGAAGTCACCAGTGAGGCGCTGGGAATGATCGTATGCTCGCGTTTTTCGAAGAATCGTAGGAACCGCACGCGTATTTCAGAAGATGTCATGCATAAAATACTATCACTTTTCCGTCAATTTCTCGAGTTTTGCAATATCTTCCTCGATCTCCTTCAACCCCTCTTTGAAAAATTCCGGCGAAGACACATCAATCCCTATATCTTTCAATATCTCCTCCGGCGACTTGCTTCCTCCCGCCGACAAGAACTGCTCAATCTTTTTCCAGAACGATTTATCCGCGCGGTATTTTCGGAGTAGCACCTTTGAAACCAGTGAACCGTAGGCGTAAGTGTAGACATAGAAAAACCTGCGAATATGGCTCCATTGCACGAACATGTAACCATCGTCGCGTTCCAGTTCGAAGACCGGTCCCAGATACGCCGCCATGTGCTTGTTGTGCAGATCGGCCAATTCTTCCTTCGACGCATAGCCTTTCGCGCGAATCGTCTCATGTATTTCTTTCTCGAAATTAAAACAAGCGATCTGTCGGAATATCGTCGCGATGTCGTCGTTTATTTTGTCGTGAAGGACGATCGTCTTTTCTTTCTCGGTCAATGTCTCGAATACCGACTCAAGCGCGATAGCTTCAAATAAAGTACTCGCCGTTTCCGCCATAGCCGTAGAATATCTCATGTACATCGGGCCTTGAATTCGGGATAGTTCGGTATGGAACGCGTGACCAAGCTCGTGCGCCATCGTCGTGAATGAATGCAGGTCGTCGGTGTGGTTCAACAAAACGAGTGTGGGTGCGTCGTACGAACCGTTGCAATACGCTCCACCGCGTTTGCCAATCCTTGGGAAAACATCGACCTGGCCGTTGTCTAGATATCGTTCAAGATGTTTTCCGAGTTCCGGATCAATGGAGCTAAATATGTCTTTCAGCCCCGATACAGAACCGTCAAAAGTAAACTTCCTTTTAATCTCGCCGATCTTCGCGGAACGGTCGCAATACTGCAATCCTTTTAATTTTAACAGTTTACTCTTCAGCTTAAAAAACTTGTGCGCAATCGGGAAACCGTCCGAGACCGTTCTCACCAATCCGTCAACGACTTTTGGTTCGTTCCGATAGTGGAGAACGGTTGAACCGTAAGGAGTTTTGAATCCTCTCAATCCGTCATCAATCTTTTTGTCCGTCACGACGGCGTTTATCTCCGCCTCGGAAACTGGCGCGACCGTCTTTAACATTTCAATGACTGATTTTGAAAGACTCAGGCGATCTTTCGCTTTTTGTAACTTTGGAATAGTTTGCGTTGCCTCGGCCAGAGGAATTTTTTTACTTCTCCAAACTACCGACTTTGAATTCAGAATTTTCTCGTTACCCATCACCCACATCTCATAAGCCGGCAAAGTTTTAAGATTCAATATCTTCTCTCCGTCAGTAGAGAGAGTATGTTTCGCGTCATCGAATGTCTCCTTTAGAAAAGTCTTGAAATGGACAAATTTTGAATCAGTTAGTAACCTCTTCTTTGTCTCGTCGGGGATTTTTCCAAGCGACACTTTGAAAAAAGTCGTCTTGTTATCGGCTTCCGTCAATCTGTTCGCGATCAATGAAAGTCTGGCTGAGGCAGTCGTATTCGATGAATCTATGTCTTTCAGGGAATAGAAATACAATAAGATCGGAAGAGCACACGTC
>CAYHFU010000073.1:0-3469 GCA_964355985.1 uncultured Candidatus Saccharibacteria bacterium
GACAAGCATCTTTTCGCCAAGAAATTTATACTGCGCTCAAACAGGTTGCCGACTTACAAAACCTCACACATTCCGCCACCACCAATGAAGAAAGGCGTCTTTGTTTTTTGGTCGCTCCTCGTCGCCGTCGCTATTGCACGGTTCGCTTTTTCCTCTGCTCGTGAGGCGCCTTCGATCGGTCCGTGTTTGAAACAGGGAGTTGTGGGAATAGGTACGATCGTCACCGATCCCGAGCGCAAAGAAAGCGGGCAAGTCGTCATCATTAGGGCGGAGTCGTTGCGACCCGTGTCGACTTCGACCGGAGTGGCGATCGGCGAATGTTCGGCGGATATTCTCATGCGCGCAAAAACCAAACTTTACCCGAGGTTTTCCTACGATGACCGCGTGGAATTTTCAGGTAAACTCATTGAACCGCTCAATTTTTCGAATGAAGATGGCAGAAGCTTTGATTACAAAGGTTACCTAGCCAAGGACGATGTGTATTTTGAGTTCAAAAGCGCGGATGTCAGGAGATCGGATCTCCTTGGCATCGAGTCTGATCCGACTGTCGCCGATATCACGGCGAATCTGAAGTCGTCACTGTACAGGATCAAAAGAAGATTCGTCGGCAATTTGGAACACGCGCTCGGCGAGCCGCACGCGGCGCTCGGAGCGGGACTGGTCGTGGGGGAGAAGAGCGCTCTAGGCAAAGATCTACTCGACGATTTTCGCGCGGTCGGTCTCATACACATTGTCGTCCTCTCCGGATTTAACATCACGATCGTCGCCGACGCGCTCAGACGACTGCTTTCTCGATTGCCTAGGGTATGGGGAATAGTCGTGGGTGGCATGGGCATCGCGCTTTTCGGCGTTATGGTCGGCGGCGGAGCCACGGTCGTGCGCTCCTGCGCCATGGCAAGCGTCGCGCTCCTTGCCGACCTTATTCGTCGTGATTACAGCGTCGTCCGCGCGCTCGGACTCGCCGGTCTCGTCATGGTCATCCAAAATCCGATGATTCTTCTCCACGATCCGTCGTTCCAGCTCTCATTCCTGGCTACTCTCGGATTGATTTTACTTTCCGGACCCATCGAGCATCGCATTTCATTCCTGCCTGAAAAATTCGGTCTTCGAGGCACGATCGCCGCCACACTCTCGACACAAGTATTCGTCGCACCTTACATCCTCTATACGATGGGGCAACTTTCGATCATCGGCGTAGCTGTAAATATTTTGGTCCTGCCGTTCGTGCCCGTGACGATGCTCGCGGTGTTCCTTACCGGCGCTTCGGGCTTCGTATTCGTCCCAATCTCGACCTTTTTCGGTTGGCTCGCGCATTTCCTCCTCTCCTACGAACTGCTCATTGTCGAATATTTCGCCGATCTGCCGTTCGCGGCCGTTACGGTACCGTCATTTTCGTTTTGGTGGGTGGTCGGGTTTTACGCCGCGCTCACGATCGCGTTCCTTGTCGTCTCGAAGATCAAGCTGAAGCGCGCTTGAAATTTTCCTCAATCACCGACCAGTTGATATTCTCGAAAAAGTCATCAATGTATTGCTTCTTACCCGACGGCTGATAGTCATAGACATACGAATGCTCCCACATGTCCAATGCGAGAATCGTCCGGCAACCGCTCTGCTGGCCCAAATGTTGCTCGTCAACCCACGACATGAGCAAGCGCGTATCTTTCTCGTCGTACCACAACATCGCCCAACCAATGCCTCGGGTTAATGCCATTGCCTTGAATGAAACCAGCCAAGAATCAAACGAGCCCCACTCTTCTTCGGTCACTCTTCTTAATGGACTCGAATCGGCGAGCGACTTTGCGCCTCCCTCAAGCGAGCCGAAATAAACCTCGTGATTGCGCATGCCATCGTATTCGAAGCTGAATCTCCTCGTAAGTTCACCCAAAAGATAGGCGTTCTTCTCGGAATCTTTTTTGAGTTCCTCGATTTTTTCCAAAATGAGATTGGCGTTCTTGACATATCCCGCGTACAGCTTCAAGTGCTCATCGACACTTTTTTTGGACACACCTTTTAATTCGGGAATATTAAAAGTTTTGACGGTGAAGTTTTTCATTGAGTATTGTTTATGATTGATAATGATTTTACCTTTGCGTTGGTGTAATCTTACTACGACTCCATTGTAACGCGAGTTGCGCGGGAATTCATGTCGAAAAAGAAATCATTCAGATCAATAGTCGCTTCACTGATCACTTTGGTCGTAGCTTTGACGGTCGTCTTTTATGCCTTGAATGAAACGCGGCGCGAACCAAACCTTGAAATATTCGCCTTCAATCTAGGGAGCGGACGCTCGGTCTTCATCCACACGCCCGACGACGAGAGAATTCTCATAGACGGCGGCTCAAACTCGGAAGTAGTGCGAAAGATCACGAAAATCTTGCCTTTCTGGTCGCGACGGATTGACACGGTCATTGCCACGAACAGTTTGGGCAAGAATGTAGGCGGGCTGATTGAAATATTGAACAGATACGAGGTCGGCGAAGCAATAGTTTCGAAATTCACCGTCGAGTCGCTGGGTTTGGCGAGTTCTACGGATCAGATTTACGGAACATTCATTGAACGGACTGATGAATTGGGTTTATCCGTGAAGAAAGCGGCATCAGGCGAGCGATTGGTTTTTGATCTGGAGCACGGCATCGGTGTGGAAGTTTTGTTCCCGACGAATCCCGACACATTTGAATATTCCAAGACGAGCGCGCCGGAAATCATATTAAAAATCACTTACGGTTCGACTTCGTTCGTAATCTTTGGAGGAGGCACGCCGAAGATTCAAAAGTTCATCGCCGCTTCCACGGAATTCCGAGATCCGATCTCAGCGTTGATCGTCTCAAACAGCGCCACTTACTCGAATACTGCGGCGCAAGCAATCGAACAATGGAATCCAGAATTTTTCGTTTATTCGAAATCCACCACTAGTCCTTCATCGAGCGGATCCGGAAGCAAAGAAAAAGAGAATCCGATCGCTTCTATACCGGAGGCCAACCGCTACAACATAAAAGAAAAGGGAACCGTGAAGATAGTCTCCGACGGCTCACAAGTCAGAATCGAAACCGAAATGTGACGAATGTGGCAGATCTCGTTACGACAATCGGTAACGCAGGATTAGTTTAAATGAGTCCGGCGTCGCGAAGCGCGCGGAAGGCACCCTTTTTCTGGATGGTTCGTAGTCCTCTGGCGGAGGTGGTGACAATGACGGTCTTTTTCAATTCCGGGACGAAAATACGCTTTTTTTGCAAGTTGGGATAGCGCCGTGTTTTGCCGCAAGGATTGAACTGGGTGGCGCGAGTTCTGTTGGAATAACGACCCCCAATCATGGAGCCGCGCTTGGTTATTTCGCAAATTTTCGCCATAGTGTTTGTCATGGTATCATGGGGGTGAGTTTTCCGCAAGGCAGGAGCATTCATTTTTCCCGTCCTCCGGGACTCATGTCGTTGAATTGCAAGGTTTTTTCATTGCTTAGCTGACTGCAATG
>CAYHFU010000074.1:0-3463 GCA_964355985.1 uncultured Candidatus Saccharibacteria bacterium
CATCTTTTTGCCAAGAAATTCATACTGCGCTCAAACAGGTTGCCGACTTTGAAAAATCACTTCCTTTCACTCGATTTCTCTTGTACACTGCCTGCATGTCACTTTCCATCGGAATCGTAGGCCTGCCGAATGTGGGGAAATCAACCCTGTTCAACGCACTCACGAAAAAGAGCGTGCCGGCGGAAAACTATCCTTTTTGCACGATTGATCCGTCGGTGGGTGTGGTCGCAGTGCCTGACTCGCGCCTGCAGAAACTTACCGAATTCTCCAAGTCGGCAAAGACCGTGCCGGCCGCGGTCGAGTTTACGGACATAGCCGGACTGGTCAAGGGCGCGTCGGAAGGCGAGGGATTGGGCAACCAATTCCTGGCGCACATCCGCGAGACTGACGCTATCGCGGAGGTTGTGAGAATATTCGAGGACGGCGACATCATTCATGTCAACAACAAGATAGACCCACTGTCGGACATCGGTGTCATTAACCTTGAATTGATCCTTGCCGACTTGCAAACCGTCACGAAGAGGCGCGGTTCATTGACCAAAGAATTGAAAGCTGGCAAGAAGGAGGCTGTGGCCGAAGAAGAACTTTTGGGTCGGCTGGTGAAAGCGCTCGAGGCCGGGCAGTTGGCTTCTACCGTCGTCGTGAACGAGTTGGAAACGCCGATTTTGAAACGCTTGTGCCTGATCACCGCCAAACCGATCTTTTATGTCTTAAATTCGTCCGAGGCCGGCAAGAATATCGAAGAAGTCACATCGAATATTCCAGGCCCATGGGTGAAAGTAGATCCTATATTCGGCGGCGGTCTAGATGAACTCATCAAGAAAGGATACGAGACTTTGGACTTGATCACTTTCTTCACGACCGGCGAAGATGAGACGCGCGCGTGGACTATACGAAGAGGTTCGACGGCACCAGAAGCCGGAGCCGCCATTCACGGCGACTTCAAGGACAAATTCATCAGAGCAGAGGTTATCGAGTACGACAAATTGCTAGCGGCCGGCTCTTACGCGAACGCGCGAGAAAGAGGACTCTTGAGGACGGAGGGGAAAGAGTATGTGGTCAAAGATGGGGATGTCATTGAGTTTAGGATTTGATCCATATACGATTATGTGTTAATATGTAGCCAGACCTGGACAGAAAGGACCGGGTAATATGATATTATCGAGAACGACCCGTTTCGGAAGTCGCAGCAGGCACATCATACCGATTTCGAGGGAAGGAGGATCATCGAATACCTCCACTCGTGTTCTGTGGCTATTCATTGCCCTCATTTTCGGTTTCGCCCTGTTTGCGGCCGTGGAAACACTTCGCGCACATTAAGCTCGTTCGACGCACGCCGCTCCTCCCTGGAGCGGCTTTTTTTGTGCGCGTTTTTGAGTTATTATGATTTGCATGAAAAGGAACGAATACAATCCGGTCAAGATCGAGAAGAAGTGGCAAAAGCGCTGGGCGAGATCGAAGATTTACCGAGTGGACGACGGTGCAAAGAGAAACACTGAGAAGAGCGTCTCGGCTGCCTCTAATTCTGGGACTAACAAATACTACGCGCTCGACATGTTCCCATATCCGTCCGGCGAAGGCCTGCATGTCGGACATCCCAAGGGCTATATCGCCACGGATGTAGTTTCCAGAATGAAGCGCATGCAGGGCAAGAATGTATTGCACCCTATGGGCTTTGACGCATTCGGTTTGCCGGCGGAGAACTATGCCTTGAAAATGAAGTTGAATCCGGGTATAGCCGTTGCCAAGAATGTGAAGCGGTTCAAGAAGCAGTTGGAGATACTCGGTTTCGACTACGATTGGTCGCGCGAGATCAACACTACGGATCCGAAATACTACAAATGGACGCAGTGGATATTCCTGCAGATGATGAAGAAAGGATTGGCCTACGAATCATTCGAGCCGATCAACTGGTGCCCTTCCTGCAAGACGGGTCTTGCCAACGAAGACATAGAGAACGGCCGCTGTGAACGATGTGGCACGCCCGTCGAGAAGAAGCCGATGAGGCAGTGGGTCTTGAAGATTACCGAGTACGCGGATCGACTTTTGAGAGATTTGGACGCGATTGGCGAGGATTCGAAACCTCTTCTCGACTGGCCAGAGTCCATCAAAGAGGCGCAGAGGAATTGGATAGGTAGGAGCGAAGGGGCGCTGATAAAATTCAAGACCGTCATCTCCGCGAAGGCGGGGGTCCAGGATAAGACCCTTGAAGTGTTTACAACTCGACCAGACACTCTTTTCGGAGTGACCTATGTCGTATTGGCGCCGGAACACAAACTTATAAAAGAGCTGCTCAATTCGGTGACAAATAAGAAAGAGGTCGAAGATTACATCAGTCGCGCCAGGAATGAAACCGAGATCGAGCGCACTGACCAGAAGAAGGAAAAAACGGGCGTGGAGTTGAAAGATGTCAAAGCGGTCAATCCGGCGAACAACAAAGAAGTGCCTGTTTGGGTCGCCGACTATGTCCTCCCTGACTACGGCACTGGCGTCGTCATGGCAGTCCCCGCGCACGACGAGAGGGATTGGGAGTTTGCGAAGAAGTTTGGGTTGGCGATTAAAGAAGTGATTGTTGGTGGAAATGTTGTCGAATCATCATATGTGGGCAAAGGTAAATTGGTCAATTCTGAGAGATTCAACGGCAAAGACTCCGAATTGGTCAAAAAAGAGATCACATCATTCGTCGGCGGCAAATGGACGACGACTTACAAGTTGCGCGACTGGGTGTTCTCGCGGCAGAGGTACTGGGGCGAGCCGATACCAGTAATTCATTGCGAGAAATGCGGCGTGGTGCCGGTACCGGAAAAGGATTTGCCGGTGAAGTTGCCGAAAGTGAAGTCTTACGAGCCGACGGGTACGGGGGAGTCTCCTTTGGCGGCCATAAAGAAATGGGTAAATGTAAAGTGTCCAAAATGCAAAGGTCCGGGGAAGAGGGAAACAAATACGATGCCGCAGTGGGCGGGGTCGAGCTGGTATTATTTGCGGTATGAGGATCCGAAGAACAAAAAAGTGCTCGTTGATCCAAAGAATGAGAAGTATTGGTCACCGGTGGATCTCTATGTAGGCGGCGCGGAGCACGCGACTAGGCACCTCATATACGCGCGATTCTGGCACAAATTCTTGCAAGACATAGGGATAGTTTCGACCGCGGAACCATTCAAGAAACTTCAAAATGTTGGACTCATCATGGGCGAGGACGGCCGCAAGATGTCCAAGCGCTTCGGCAATGTGGTCAATCCGGACGACATCGTGATGCAATACGGCGCGGATACGCTCCGAATTTACGAGATGTTCATGGGGCCGTTCAATCAGCAAATTTCTTGGAATACGAACAGTATGGTTGGGTCGAGGAGGTTTGTTGAGAGGGTTTGGAAATTACGGGACCGCATCTCTGCTTCTGTCAGCCGCGACCGTAGGCGAGAGCAGTCCTCCGCGAGGAGCTTGCGACGAGACGGAGGAGCTG
>CAYHFU010000075.1:0-3426 GCA_964355985.1 uncultured Candidatus Saccharibacteria bacterium
TCGCCTGGTGGAACAATGGGGAAATAGACAAGGTAGTCAAGTATTGCATAGATGACGTCAGGATTACCAAGGAGTTGTACGACTACGCGCTCGCGAATGGTTTCCTCAAATACAGGGACAATGGTACAATCAAAGAGGTGAAATTGGATACAAAAATGTGGGAAGTTCCAGTCGCGAGCATGATGACTTTCACGCTACCGTTCTGATATCGTCACCCAGTCAACCAAAATGAAAAATCATTCAATAATTTCTGTTGCAACTCGTACGCATCGGCATGTGAGAGTACTCCCAAATACGACCTCAATGAAGCGGCCAGCTTGAACTCGTCAATATCGCCTCTTTTGTAAGCCATTACGCGCTCTTGTAATCTTTTGAACATTCTCTTTTTGGTCTTTGCGCGAAGTATCGTATGGTGCGGTAATACGACATAGCCGAGGAAATCGATTCCTTGCTTGATTCGTCTTATGCTTACTTTGTTTGGGTGGAGTGAGACGAGAAGTCTCTCCTCGAGAAACGCTTGTAATTTCGGCAAGAGATTTTTTAGATAATCGGAGTCGCGTGATATTATTACAAAATCGTCCGTGTAACGGGCGTAATATTTCACTTTCAATTCATGCTTCACGAACTGATCAAATTCGTTCATATAAATGTTGGCGAACAGCTGACTGGTAAGGTTGCCGATGGGTATGCCCTTCCGCGGCGCGACAGTGCTCTCTCTCTCTCTCTCTCTCTCTCGGTAACGCCAAGGTAATAGCTTCCAATGATCTTCTCAATAAGCGAAAGTGCTTGGGTGTCTTTTATTCTCCTCCGAATTATTTCGAGAAGTATTTGGTGGTCAACACTGTCGAAGAATTTTCTAATATCGCATTTGAGAACAAAGCACGGCGCAGTGTGATTGCGGCTGACTTTTCTCACGGCGTCCCTCAGATACGCGACTCCCCTGTGATTACCCTTGTCTATGCGGCAAGAAAAAGAGGCGTGAATGAAAGTCGGCTCGAATAAGGGGTACAGGATGGCGAAGACGGCGTGGTGCATGATTCGGTCACGAACGGTTGCTTTGAAGATGTGGCGCGGCTTCGGATCGGAAATCCAGAAATCTTCATAAGAACCGTGACTGTAAACGCTAGCTTTCAATTCCCCGTAAAGACGGAAAATGTGCTCTTCGAGCCGTCGTTCGAACTTCGCGACATCCGGTTTGTTCCTCTTGTCGCGCTTGAAGGCATCCCATGCCTTGAATAAGTTATCCAAAGAGATTATTGATCTATAAACTTTGTTAAATATCCTCATAAAACCATGAATGATTTCGAAACTCCCCTGTTCAAGAAAACTTACGACCTTTACAAAACTTTCTGCGGCTTCCGTAATACCGTATCCAAGAAAGACTTATACACCGTGTGGCAACGATCGGAAAATTGCTTATTGGAACTGTTTGAACTGATCATGTCGGCAATGCAAGCCCACAGACCCGAAAAATTGGCGGCGCTCGAGTCCGCAAGCGTCAGACTCAACATGATGCGAGTATTCGTCCGCCTCATGAAAGACCTGAAGACTATAGATGCCAAGAAATATCTTCTCTTACAGGCAAATCTTGACGAGATTGGTCGAATGATAGGCGGCTGGATCCGGTCGGCAAAAGAGACTCCCCAACAAACCCGTCTCAAATGACGGGTTTGTTGAAGCTTGATCTGGAGAGACTTCGGGAGGAACCCGGAAGCGGAACCGTAGTTCTCGTTGGCATTGTCAACCCAGTTCGCGTCGAACTTGACCTTGCCGTCGTTGAAGTTGAAGTACGGCGCGTTGTCGAAGCGAACATCCGACTCCGGAAAATTGTCTTCGCCCGTCCATGGCACCGAAGCTCGAAAGCGGTTTCTGCTGGAAACAAAGCGCCTTTCCGCTCCTGAATTTTATTCCGCGGCACCCGTCGTATAGACTTATCGGTCCGCGCTAGGCAAAGACAAGCAGTATCTCCTTATCACGACGCGCTTCTCCGATCCACTCGGTTGCAGACGGGAAAACTCTGGCCGTTTTCTCGCAAAGAGAAAGAGTTCGGCGACGATAATCCGCCGATTGGCGAATGATCGTGCATTAGCCTAGACTCGAACCAAGTATACAAAAAGAAGGTCATCCACGCCTGTGGACAACCCTCTGTGAAAAATTCGAACTCAAGGACCAATCGACCCGCCTCCGCCAAAGCTTCGGCGGGCAGGCAAGAAGTCAAAAGATTCAAGAATTCAATCCGCCTGTCGGCGGAGCAAGGATCACTGCGGGAGGAAACCGGAAGCGGAACCGCAGCGCCCGCTGGCATAGCCAACCCAGTGCGCGCCGAACTTGACCTTGCCGCCGTTGAAGACGAAGCACGGCGCGCAGTCGAAGCGAACATCCGACTCCGCCGGAACATCAAATTCGTCTCCAGACATGTCGATCCAGAGATCATCGTAATGTTGGAGACGGATAGGATGCGTAAGGAGCATGATTCCGCCGGCGAACGCTCCGAGACCGAACTCACCGTTTGTATCCTCAATGACGACGCGAGCTCGGCGAACCGAGCGACCGCGGTGGCGGATACCGAACTGGGCCGCAACAATGATGATATCAGGGTTGCCCTGCGCCTCGATCAGTTCGTCCCAGAACTTCTCGGAGCGGGCTGACTGACGGAGATGTTCTTCATCAATCAGTTTCGCGCGGTAGTTGTGGAACTTACCATCACGAATTTCATTGATCTTGTCGAGCGCCGCCTGGACTGCCGCGCTGTAGGTTGAACCGAATATCTTCGAATTCTTCTTCCAGTTCGGGATGGCGAACCAGCCCTCTGCGTGTTTCGGGAGTTTGACCTCACCATTCTCGATCCGCGCGAGCAGATCTTGATTGGCGTAGCCGATGCCCGGAAACAGTTCGCGGAGTTTATTGCATTGAGCGTTCAGTTCAGTCGGCTTGCAGTAGCCGGAGAGATAGCTGTAGTTGGATGCGACTTCTTCATCTTTGAACTCTTCGCGAGTACGGTGTTGATCAATCCATTCGGCGACATGATCGGAAAGACCCGGAGTGTCGTTGACGCGTTGAGCCTCTCCATTACTCCCATCGGACAGGCCTGCCTTATCGTAAGCAGCAGCAACAATCTCCATGAATTTGCGACCTTCGGGATCGCGGTTAGTGACTGTATTTGACGGAGCCAATGTTTTTTTCATCAGAGCCATCCTTTCTTCGTTGTGCCAGATTCGCCCCGGCGGTTGCGGTTCGTTCTCTAGTTGAGACGAGCTTTTTGAGCCCGCATTCTATTCAAGGCGCAAAAAACTCGTCTCAAAAGTGATCCTTTTACAAAGAACTTTACGAGAGTATTATACCAAATCTACGGAAATTGTCAAGGTATCGGCCTTGAATTCTAGCCTGAAGCACAACACCTCCCTAGCGTAGAATAGCGGTATACCA
>CAYHFU010000076.1:0-2396 GCA_964355985.1 uncultured Candidatus Saccharibacteria bacterium
GGTGGTTCAAGCCTACAAATATATAATAAATTTTGAAAGTTTTAAAGTGACATGGGAGCGATTTCCGCGTCGCAAGCGACGCAAAAAAGACGTGATGGCTTTTGGAGCAAAGCTCTCTGAAAATGTCATAGACTTATATTTCTCGTTGAGGGACAAGACCTATGTTCACGGTCCGTATACGGCTTTCAACATCTCCGATCCGAAGCCAAGAAACATTCACAAAACCACTGTCCGTGACCGGCTACTCCATCATTTTCTTTACCGAATATTGTATCGATATTTTGATGCCAGATTTATTTACGATTCATATTCGTGCAGGAAGAGAAAGGGTACGCACAGGGCACTCGACAGGTTCCGATGTTTTGCCGGAAAAGTCTCTCGTAATCATACGCGCACCTGCCATGTCCTAAAATGCGACATTAGGAAATTTTTCGCCAACATTGATCAAGAGATCCTCATGAAGATCTTAGCCAGACACATAGCGGACAAAGACATCCTCTGGCTCATACGCCAAGTCGTCGCAAGCTTTCATTCGACGAAACCGGGCGTCGGATTGCCGTTGGGAAATCTGACCTCTCAACTTCTGGTAAATATTTACATGCACGAATTTGACGCGTATGTGAAGCAGGAGCTGCGGGTGAAATATTACGTACGCTACGCCGACGATTTTGTAATCCTGTCTGAAGACGTCGAATGTCTGAAAAATCTACTGCCAAAAATCGATAATTTTCTAAGGGATAAGCTCCACCTAGCGTTGCATGAAGATAAGGTACATATAACCACCTACGCGTCAGGTGTGGATTTTCTGGGATGGATCCATTTTCCGCATCACAGACAGATACGAACAACAACAAAAAAGAAAATTATTAGGAGATTGAAAGAATATCCCAGACGGGAGACGGTTATGTCATACAGAGGATTGCTCGGTCACGGGAACGCATATTCCGTAGGTAGGCAAGCGGGGATTTTCACGGACGATTTGACGGATACAAATATACATGCTATCATCTAGCAGGGTTCTTTGAGAACCGAGAAAACAGACAAAAAACGCAACAAAAGCCGATTTGAAGCCGCGTACAGACGCGTGCGGAGAGGAGGCGGAAAGGAAAAGTGAAAAGAAAGATAGATTGGTTGCAATTCGGGCAATTCCTGAAACTGGTCGTAGATTTGTTCACGACTGTCAGGGAGGAATTCAAGAGGCACAAGATCGGTCCGGAGATCCTGGAGTGGATCAATGGCCCGGGTAAAAAATTCTTCGAGAAAGAGTGGCTTCCCACGCTCTCGGAAGAATATCTTCGGCATTTGGAAAGAGAGCGACAGAAATCTACTCATGCACCAAGTGAACATCTGCAGGTTGACCCCCGCTTCACCCCGATCACCACCTTCGAAGTCATCGTCCCCGACGGCTACGACCACGCCACCCGCCTTGATACCTTCAAGGCGGCGCACGAGTCGGAGTTCCGTTACGGATACAACCAGAATATCACCGACCGGAACTACGCCGGAGCGACTACCAAGTTGACTCCCGGTCGAAGATTCCAGGTCGAGGCGTTTCAGATCACGGAGAGAGTAACCTCCGACGACTGCTTGACCTTCTTGAAAGGCCAAAAGGCGGTTCTGGTAGGCGCCCACGGCGCAACACTTGCCTACGAGCAAGCCAAGGAAAAACTGCCGAAAGGCCGCTGGAGCGTATCCTTCGACGAGAAGGAAGCGCTCTGGAAGGATGCCGACGGCTACCACAGGGTTCCTGGCGTGTACCGGCACTCTGGCGGCGGCTTCAAGTTCTTTCTCGGCAGCTTCGAGTACGTTTGGTTCGACGTCTGCTGCCTCCTTTGCTTCCGCGACTTGCCCTTGGGAACTTAGGCACTCGGGTGGTCTGGGTTCTTGGACACTTTGTTCTTATTCTCCCGCAATTCGCCTCTGGCGAATTGCGGGATTTCTCTATATGAAAATCACCGTCTAAAATTCAAGGCCAGTGCTGAATTTGCGTGAAAAACGCGACTATGTTAATGTACAACCACTGCCCCTAGGGGCATGTTAATTTCGGGCAATAGTGAGTAATCGCGGCTGGCAAACCATTCAAGAAAAACAAGGGGAAAAGCAGACGGGGGAATGAGGGAAATGGTTACTAAAGCGGGCGGCGGTGAAGAATTCAGGATTGCCAAACGGTTATGCCGACAATAAATCAGCTTACGAAAAGGAGCAGGAAGTCGTTCAGGCGGAAGTCAAAGTCCGTCGCTTTGACGCGTACATTCAACTCCATAGAGAACAGGCCAGTTTTCTTACCGGCGCCTTTCAAGCGCGGCGTATGCGTCAAAGTCACTACCAAGACGCCGAAAAAGCCGAACTCCGCCATCAGGAAGATCGCTCGCGTGCGCCTCACGAACGGCATGGAG
>CAYHFU010000076.1:2406-3379 GCA_964355985.1 uncultured Candidatus Saccharibacteria bacterium
CTCCAGGAACACTCGGTAGTACTCCTGCGTGGAGGTCGCGTCAAGGATGTAGGATTACGCTATTCGGTAGTGCGCGGAGTTTTGGACTGTACGGGAGTAGAGGCAAGGAGGAAGGGAAGGAGTCAATACGGCAACAAGAGACCGAAGGCGGTGAAGACGGCATAAAGCAAAAGCGCAAAATCATGAGACGCAAAATAAACATAAAGAGAGAACTGAAGCCCGACGCGGTCTACAGCTCCGTGAAGGTTTCGAAATTCGTAAACTATGTCATGCAAGAGGGCAAGAAGAACACCGCGCGCTCGGCGGTTTATGATTGCATGGACAAGATCAAAGAATTGGCGAAGGTTGAAAATCCGGTTGAAGTATTCGAGACTGCTCTGCGCAACACCGCGCCAATGATGGAAGTCCGCTCAAGGCGCGTCGGCGGCGCGAACTATCAGGTGCCGAGGGAAGTCAGGCCCGAGAGGAGGCAGGCGCTCTCGATGAAGTGGATCGTGGAGGCGGCCAGAGGCAAGAAAGGCAAGCCAATCTCCACGAAACTCGCGGATGAGATCATCGCCGCTTCCAAGAACGAAGGTGAGGCCGTGAAGAAGCGCGAAAACATGCACAAGATGGCCGAGTCCAACAAAGCGTTCGCGCACTTTGCGTGGTAAAGATGCTATGAACAGAGACTACCCACTGGATAAGGTGCGAAACTTCGGCATCATCGCGCACATAGACGCGGGCAAAACCACGACTAGCGAGCGCGTCTTGTTCTACACGGGCATGACGCACAAGATCGGCGAAGTTCACGAGGGCGACACCGTGACCGATTGGATGGAGCAAGAGAGGGAGAGGGGCATAACGATCACCGCCGCCGCCATCACTTGTTTTTGGAACCCGACTTACATGACGGGGGTCTCTGGCGCAGACGGCAAACCTGACAAGTCGAAAATGGTCAGGTTCAACATTATTGATACGCCCGGACACATTG
>CAYHFU010000077.1:0-3373 GCA_964355985.1 uncultured Candidatus Saccharibacteria bacterium
CTCCCAAAAAGAAGAAAAACTAGTCAAAAATGCCACGAAAAATGGGTATTATCCCAAAAATGGGTATTATCCCGGAAAATACAAAGAAAAAGCCGCACACTGGACCACCCCACTGGTAAAGTGGTATCCAATGTGCGGCTCGTGCGGTTGCCGTGTAACCCTGTGTAGCTCTGGTCTAGAAGAACCTCAAGAAAATCTGAAGGTTAGAATATACCCGTCCCCAAGATCTGTCAATCCATTGCTGTGGATAACATCTCAAGCTAACCTTTCGATTTCTCCGCGTATCACAGCCGTAAAATCTTCCGAGACCCGCTTGAACGAGTCGTTGGCATCTATCACGACTGACCTCGACCGGACATGGTTCGGAAATTCAAGCAACGCCTTCCTGACGCGCTCGTGAAATTCGATCGGTCGCCGATCGATGTGGTTCGTGTCTCTGGTGCCGTTCCGACGCGCCAACCCAATTTTTGGGTCAACATCAAAAATGACATACAGATCCGGCAGTACTGGAAGCGACTTTCTGTATTGCCAGAATTTCGCTTCGAGTCTTTCGCGCAGTTTCATTCCGTCCAAGTTCAATGAATCTTCCGAGGATGGAACGGAACCGGCGACGACTTGGTACGCGTACGAAGACGCGTCCGATCTGTCCGTGACGACATGAAGACCGCGTTCGAGCACCGGCCTTATCACCTGCTCGACATGGTCATATCTGTCAACGAACATGAGATGCAACTCCGTTTCAGGAGCCGCCATTGGTGAAAGTGGGTGGTCAAGTAAAATCCTCCGTATCACTTCACCGTCCGGCGAACCGCCCGGCTCGCGCGTGAGGAATATGGAATCTCCAAACTCCCGTCTGAGCAAAGCGATCTGCGACGATTTCCCCGATCCTTCACCCCCGTCAACCGCTATGTATTTTGGTCTCGTTTTCATAAGTCTTTGACTATCCTACCAAAAAGAGTATAAATAACAACTGGAACAATGTATAATTGACACGACTATGAGAAACTACAACGCACTCCTAAGGGAGATAATGACGACCGGCGTAGATCGTAAAGGTCGCAACGGTTGGACGCGCGGCTTGTTCACCAGAGCTCTCCGCTTCAAGATGAGTGACGGATTTCCCGTCACCACCACCAAGAAGTTCGCCTTTCGCAGTATGGCGGCGGAACTTCTGTTCTTCATGTCCGGCGAAAACGACAATCACATTTTACAACGGCTCGGTTGCGAGATTTGGACTGCAAACGCCAATTCCGACTACTGGAAACCAAGAGCTAAGTTTGAAGGCGATCTCGGCCGGGTTTACGGCGTTCAGTGGAGACATTGGAGAAAGCTCGACGGCACGACCGTTGACCAGTTGTCGCAAATCATCGAGCGGATCAAGACCGATCCGAACGACCGCCGCTTGATAGTCACTGCGTGGAACCCGGGAGAATTGGACGAGATGGCTTTGCCCCCGTGCCACATGATATTCCAGTTCTTCGTAACGGACGGAAAACTGTCCTTGCACATGTTCCAACGAAGTTGCGATACCTTCCTGGGCGTGCCCTTCAACATCGCTTCATACGCACTGTTGTTGTATGTCGTCGCCCAAATGACTGGATTGGTCCCAGACGAACTCATCTTAACTTTGGGTGATGTGCACATATACCACGACCACTTTGAAGCAGTTGAGGAGCAACTCAAAAGAGAGCCTTATCCGCTACCAAAGCTCTGGCTTGATCCGAACATCAAGTCACTCGAGGATGTCAAAATGGACAAGTTTCAAAAACCCGAGGATGTCACAGTGATCGTCCGATTGGAAAACTACCAAAGCCATCCAGCCATCAAAGCCGCCATGGCGGTGTAGGCAATTCCATTCAACGATTAGCAAACGCGCCGAATCTCTCGATCGGTGCGTTTTTTATTTTCCGCTGGAACCCAAACCGTTTTGGCCGCGTGAGGATTTTGACAATTCATCGACTTCTTCAAAATCAACCTCTTCCACTTTTTGGATCAAGAGTTGAGCGATCTTATGCCCTTTTTCAAAGCTAAAAAATTTATCGGAAAGATTCATGACGCCGGCGTGTATTTCTCCCCGATAACCGGAATCGATCACACCACCGAAATTCTTGATGCCGTACTTGTGGGAAAGTCCGCTTTTGTCCCAAATAAGCCCAACAAATCCTTTGGGAATCTCAACCGCCAAACCCAGCGGCACCGATTTCCTCTCTTTAGGCTCAAGTTCAAACGGTTCCACCGTGAAGAGATCCATGCCCGCGTCACCCTCATGAGCGTAAGCCGGGATTACCGCGTCCGGATGCAATTTCTTGATCTTAACGCGCATGTTATTTTGGCTTTGCGAACCTGTCGGTTTTGTAATCTTCCACTTCATGATTAAGCAACTGTAGTTTAACGCCGCTTTGCTCGAAAATTTCCTTACTTCTCCGTCCGCGGTGATAATCTTTAAGGGCAATGATTTTCTTGATTCCGGCGTTGATGAGCAATTTTGCGCAAGTATAACAAGGCGTCATGTGACAATACAGCGTCGCGCCGTCAACGGATACTCCCAACTTGGCGGCTTGCGCGATGGCGTTTTGTTCCGCATGCGCCGTTCGGACACAATGTTCCGATTGAGTTCCGTCGTCGTTTATAACTTTATGGATTTCATGCCCAATTTCATCACAATGAGGCAATCCCACCGGCGACCCCACATAACCCGTCACCAATATTCTTTTGTCGCGCGCAATCACGCATCCCGATCGCCCCCTATCGCAAGTTCCCCTGCTGCCGACCAATTCGGCAATACTCATAAAATATTCGTCCCATGAAGGTCGTTTGTATTTGGGGTTGCCGTCCATAGATAGTGCTATAATATCAATTGCGTAAACGAAAATCAAAAATGACTTCCTGCTTCCTCATCGCCGCCCTGTCCGCCGACGGCTACATAGCCAAGGACGAAAATCATCCCGCTTTTTGGACGAGCCGTGAAGACAAGCGCCGTTTCGTCGAACTGACCAAGAGAGCTGGCGTCGTCGTCATGGGCTCCACCACCTACCGCACCCTCCAGAGACCATTGAAAGAGCGCGTAAATGTCGTTTATTCGCGCTCCAAGACATTCGAAAGTGCCGAGACCACCCAAGACTCTCCCGTTGAACTTTTGAGAAAGCTTGGTGAGCGCGGCTTCAAAGAAGTCGCCGTCTGCGGCGGCTCCCACATTTACACGATGTTCATGAAAGCCAATGTCGTCGACCGCCTATTCCTGACCATTGAACCCGTCATATTCGGCCAGGGCATCCGCCTCTTCAACGAGCCGCTCGACAATCACCACCTCGAATTGATCTCACATTCAAAAGCCGAGAACGGCGCCCTCTTGCTCGAATACAAAGTCAATTAC
>CAYHFU010000078.1:0-3204 GCA_964355985.1 uncultured Candidatus Saccharibacteria bacterium
TGACCTCAAGACCACGAATCTCCACGGATTCTGTTTGAAGTTTTCTTACCCGCACCGTCACCGACGAATCGGTCGTCTTACCAGCTTCGTCTCTCACCGTGAATCGAACTTTGTAAGTGCCGGCCGCGGCGTAGGCGTGCTCAAATTCGGCGGTTTGAACGAATATCGGTTCGGCTTGGAGAGATTTCAATCCGGCCGCGACTTCGTTGCCCCAGTCAACCGAGTAACTTAAAGAGCCGTTCTCGGGATCGTAAGCGTTCACTTTCCATGTGCCTGTTTGGCCGATATTAAGTACCGTCGGAGCTGTTATGCCGATGACCGAAGGCGCCTGATTGGGTCTGGCGTTTGAAGATGCCTTATTATCCTCGTCTCCGTCTTCGTCGGAATCGTCGTCAGTTTGGGAGGATTGAGCGCTCACGGATTGAACACTCGTTCTCTCAAAGAGCGAATTCAAGTACGACTGCGAGTTGCGGTCTCATTGTTCATCATCGTCCTTGTCTTTTTCCCTGGCAAAGCCGACAAGTGGACTCAGGAACAAGCTGAACATGAGTAATAACGACATTGTCACCGGTAATGCGTGTCTATGTTTGTGTTTTGTCATGATGTTTTTGTTAATTTACTTTACTGATTATTCTGGTAATTAACGGACTTTTTAGACTTCTAATGCTCGACCTCTATAAAAGCGGTGACGAACAGCTTCTAGGTTTCTTACACCTTACGGATCGCGGTTCAACTCCGTCGTCGTGTAAATCGTAATAATCCATGATATGGTAACCACGGTAATCGCGCATGGATAACACTTCTCTAAAAGCCTTATTTACCGAGATCTACGACAAAGAAAGCGATGCCATTTTCCGTTTTTGCGTCACGCGCGTCTCTTCGAGGGAACAAGCGCTGGACTTGACTCAGGATACTTTCGTCCGTCTTTGGCGTAGTCTCATTCAAGGTCAAGAGATCAGGAATCCGCGCGCATTCCTCTTTACCGTGGCGCATCGCCTGATCATAGACTGGTATCGCAAGAAGAAGCCGATGCCCTTCGAGGAGCTGGGCGGCGATGGCGAAGACGAAGAGTTTGATCCGACCGATCTTGTGGACTTTGAGGGCCTTGAATTGGGGGCGGAAGGGAGGTACCTTCTGGGTAAGATAGCGGAGCTTCACCCGTCTTACAGACAGGCAGTATACCTTCGTTTCGTCGAAGGACTCTCGCCGCCGGAGATAGGGGAGATCCTCGGACTCACGGCGAACGCCGCATCGGTCAGGATCAGTCGCGGGATCGAGCGGTTGAGGAAGCTTACCGGTTACGGCGGCGAGAAATCATAAATGACATGAAAGATTTTGAATACAAAAAAGGAATAGAGAGGATCAAAAATCTCAAAATGACGGCTGAAGAGAAGCGAGCGGTGTTTGAACGCGTCTTCAAGTCGGAGCCAGTAATAAGTCCGTGGACCGTGTTCTCATTCGTCGCGTGGTTCAAAGAAAACAGATGGGCGTATGCGGCGGTGACTTTCGCTGCGGTAATATTACTTGTTAGCGGGGGGACTATAAACGCGTCGAGGGGTGCTTTGCCGGGAGATCTGCTGTACTCAATAAAAGTGTCGGTCAAAGAGCCAGTCCAGGAATTGTTGGCGTTCTCAAATAAAGCAAAGGCGAGCTTGGCGGCCGAGTTTGCGACGGCGCGGCTCGAAGAGGCGGAGACTTTGGCGGTACAGGGACGCCTTGACATCGAGAAGCTCAAAATGGCGCAAGAATCTTTCGTCGCCAAAGTTAACGCTTTCGACGAAACAGTGACGCCGCCGGAAGCTGAAGTACGGCAGGATTTCGACGCGGCGTTGGAGGCGCATTCGCACATTCTTTCGGCAATCGAGAATTCACGGACGGACGATGAGGTCAAGTTTAACGGTCTCGAGGAGGCGGTAAAAGAAAAAATCGCGACGAGAAAAACCAAACCCGTCGTCTCCGCGACAATGATGAATACCACGGGCGCAGAGCCGTCTGTCCAAAGGACGCAGAGTTTAATGAAAGACACTGAGGAGGTGAAAGTCGAAACGGCCGGAACGAGCACCGAGCGGGAAGCAAAGAAAAAGATCAGGCGTTCGATAGATGAGACGCGCAGTTCACTTTTCGAAGAAGCCGCCACGACGACTGCGATTTGGAACAACGAAGTCATAAATGAAGCTCATTCAACTCTTGACGCGGCGGAACAGTCGCTCAAAGACGCGAACGACAAAGAAGAGTCGGGCGACGGTGAAGCAGCTAAGGAAGCTTTGAAAAAGTCGCGCAAAGCGACGAGGGAGGCGCGGGTACTATTGGATACGGGACTGAAGTTGAAGAAAAAAGAAGAAGAATCGCGCAAGGAACGCGAGAAAAAGTCCGAAGAATCAAGAAAGGAGCGCGAGGAGAATTCAAGAGAATCAGAAAAAAATTGATGGCAACATTGCCATTTTCCCGTGTGCCACTATAATGATTGAGTCACATGACTCAAAAGGAGACTTTAGACATATTGAAGACCGGCGCGAATGTATTTTTGACCGGCGCGGCGGGCTCCGGCAAGACGCATGTTTTGCGCGAATATTTGGCGTGTTTGAAAGAACGCAAAATACCGGTCGGCGTCACGGCTTCTACGGGCATTGCGGCGACGCACATGGGCGGGGTGACGATACATTCGTGGGCGGGAATAGGGATCAAAGACGAACTTAGCGATTGGGACATAGACGCGATATCGCAGAGGGAAAAAACAGCGTCGAGGATCCAGAACGCGAAGGTGTTGGTCATAGACGAGATCTCGATGCTACACCATTTTCAGTTGGATATGATCAATCGTGTTTTGAAATATATCCGCAATTCACAGGTGCCCTTCGGCGGCCTGCAGGTGATCGTCTGCGGCGACTTTTTCCAACTGCCGCCGATCGGGAAAAAGCCAAGGACGCTCGACGAGAACGGTCTGCTTTTCATCGATGAATACGATGATGTCGGCGGCAAAGCGAGGTTTGCGTATCATTCGAGAGTCTGGCGCGAGGCGGAGTTTACGGTGTGTTATCTGGAAGAGAATTATCGCCAGAGTGATCTCGAGTATTTGCGGGTCTTGAATGCGGTGCGGAACGATGAGGTTACTGCGGAGATTATCGGCATTCTTGAGGGACGATTTGTATCGCGAGATAAGCTAACACCGCGCCCTCTCGGCGACAGCAGCTCCTCCGTCTCGTC
>CAYHFU010000079.1:0-3159 GCA_964355985.1 uncultured Candidatus Saccharibacteria bacterium
TGTCGTGTTCGCTCCAGAGGAATTGGAACGCGGGAACGGTTATCACGATCGATCCGCCCGGTGTAAGAGTATTGTGGAGAGAAGCGAGAAATTTCTCGTCGTCTTCTATGTGCTCGATCACATCGAAGAAACCGACGAGATCGTAGCACCTGGAAAAAGCTTGTTCGGCGGAGGCGTACGCGGCGACATATCCGCGTCCGGTCGCAACCGCGCGAGCGTCATGGTCGGGCTCGCACGCATAGACGGATTTGCCGAGACGCGAGAGTTCACCGTACATGGCGCCATAGCCAGCCCCAAAGTCGAGTACCGAGTTAAAGATACGACGATTCTTCAATTTATCGAGCATGACCCGAACCGCCATGGACCTGCCTTTATACCACCATGATTGCTCGGCTCCCTTTATGAGTAAAAACATTTCATGCTTCATGGATTTTTATGAAGGATCGTATATTTATAAGCTTTCTGTTCCGGATAATAGTGTTCAAGGAAAAATTCTTGGCGTCCTTGAAGCGTGTCGGTGCGAACGATAATCCTGTCCACCTCGCCTTCAGATATCTTTTCAAGCCATTCGTCCCCAAACACGCCTACGGGTTGCAATGTGAGGTGCTGATAATAATTCCTGTTTGAGGAAAACATCGCCACCTCTGGAACATCGTAAAAGAAAAAACTCGTATCAGCCGGAGCTTCTTTGAAATATTGCTCCCAGAAAGAAGTTTTGCGGCTTTGGTAAGAGCTTGCCACCCATGAATTGAACAGGAGACCGTATATCCCAAAAAGAGACAGTACGACGCACGAGACTTTCAAACCGACTCTTCCAGTCACTGCAGTGATTTTTGGCCAATCGCCAAGCTTTCCATTGAGCCACTGAACACAAATATTGAGAGACGGCATGAAGTATATCATGGCGACCATCTGTGCCGGAAAAAGATACCGAAGCCAACCGACAATGCGCAGATAGGCCAATAGAGTAAGAACAGAAAAAGCATATGCCATGATCTCTTCGGGTGCAATCGCCTCTTTCCGGTGCCATCTTATGATAACCGCCATCGTCCATACAATCATCATTAATACCAGATATATCGCCGTAGTTTCGGTTAGCAGATTGACCAGATTGGTCCGAGCTAAATCCAAGAGACTAATCGTGCCGAACGGATTCACGAAAAAAGAAAAAATATTTTGCCATGAATCGGCGGAATAATATTGCGTAAACAACCATACCGCTACGGGTAAAGCTGAGAATACTACTGTCAGTAAAAAATCACTCTTTGGCAACCTATCGCGTCGCCACGCAACGATAAGCCCGACGACAAATGCCGCAAGAAAAGGCAAGAAAGACAATTTCGCCGCCGCGGCAATACCGGCAAAGAGACCCGCCAGAATGATGGGAATCTTTAACCGTTTCTCGGAAGATGCTGACTGCGCCCATTGGAAACAAATAAAGGAAAGGGTGAGGAATAGCAACGCCGGCACTTCTCCCAAGACGCTTTTTCCGTTGCCGTATAATGGAGGGAATGTAGCAACGAGAGCGAACGAGTACAGGGCTAGAGTCGGACCAAATCTTCTCCTTACGACGAAATAAACCGAAACGGCAAAAGTCAGTATGAAGAAAACCATCATACTGCGAGCAATTAAAACGCTTGAACCAAATATTTTGAAAAGAATAGCCAGAGGATATATGACCGGATAACCGACGCTGTAACTGAACATAATGTCCGAGAGACGACCTGGGGCCAATTGAAAGGTCGCGCCAAGCCCATCGGCAAGATTGGTCGCCGTCTGCATGTATATGCCTTCGTCAAACCATACCGACGGACTTTCCTTGAGATGGAATAAAGAAAAAAATACCGCAATCGCGAAGATGAAGGCGATCAATAGTTGCCGAGATCGTTCCGGGCTAATCATTGGAGATATCATACCAGTGATTCGGCAACTGAAGTAGGAAAGTATTTGGACACCGCGGCATAACCGTTTTCCGCGAATTTTGCGCGCTTATTCTCGTCATGAACCAGCGTCCTTATGCCTTCCGCGATGGAATCGGGATCATTTGTAACCAGTAACATGTCATTCTCGGAAAAGATTTCCCTGATCGACAGCGTGTTCATGGTAATGACGGGTTTTTTTGCGGCCATTCCTTCGTAGACTTTGTTCGGTATGACTCGTTTTGCTTTCGCGGTGTCGCCGAATATGCCGAGGACTATGTCCGCCTCGGAAATTTTGGCGTTCAACTCTCTGAGAGGCACATCGTTCATGAATTCAATATTCTTTAAGCCGTATTCTCTCGCCAATCTTTGCGCTTTAGGCAGATCGCGTCCCGACCCGATCAGACGAAAACGGACCCTCTCATCGTTCGCACACAACCGCGCCGCCTCGACTATTTTGACGGTGCCGTGCAGAGGTATGAAACTTCCGTGGAATTGGACCAAGACACGATCCCTTGAAACAGACGGCATCGGATAAAACAATTTGTCGTTGACGCCCAGATATACCGTGCGTATCTTCTTGCTATTCACGAACCACCAGGACGACCAGTAACGCTTGTGCGCGTCGGTATCCGTGATGACGATGTCGGCAAACATAACGCTTAGCCAATCGAACAGTGCTAATTTGATCGAGGTTGGATGCCAAAACACTCTTTTGCGTCGATCGTTGACGACCGAATCATACATAGAGTAAAAAGCGTCGCACACAACAGGTTTTTTCGAAATTATCTTTGCCAAAATCGTCGGGACTGGTGAAGGGTATGCCGCGTATACGAAATCGTAATTATTTTTCAAAGCTCGCAATGTTTTCCATAATTTCAAATATCTTCTTGGATCGCGCCAATCCGCTCTACATTCGACAACTTCGACACCAATCCGTTTCAAACCAGCGAGCAAGATATTATTCCTGGAATAGTTTGGGTCGTATATGCCGAAAAAACAAATTTTCATGATTTTCGCGCTTCTATTGATTCACACAAACTTCATCTTCCTCGCCGCGAACACTGTCATCTTTAATAGTAGCCACCCGTGCTTCCACCGGCTGATGTTCGTCGAGCCGTACTTCCTCTCTTGATACCTTATCGGCAAGTCAATTATCTTGAGATTGAGCTTCGCCGCACCAAATAGGAGATCAAAGTCGCCAAAAAGATCAAAATCGAGATCGGAAGAGCGTCGTGTA
>CAYHFU010000080.1:0-3086 GCA_964355985.1 uncultured Candidatus Saccharibacteria bacterium
AGCAATGGAAAAACCTTGCAATTCAACGACATGAGTCCCGGAGGGTCACAAAAACAACACTCCGCGTCGCGTCACACCACAGCCCAATCGACTTCGCCTTCGATGGCGATACCTGTTTTCTCTTTGACCCTGCGCATAAGCTCATTCGCCAGATTGACCACCTCAACAGACGAAGCGCCCGGTTTGGCAACAAGGACCAACGCTTGCTTTTCGTAAGTGCTCGCATTGCCCATGACAAGTCCTTTGGCGTCGCAGACTTTGTCGAGGATCCAACCAAGTGACACTTTGACGCCGTCACCGGGTTCGGGATAGCCCGGAAGGCCGGGGTATTTCTTTTTGAGTTCCGCGAAACTTTCCTTGGAAACAACCGGATTCTTGAAGAACGACCCCGCCGTGCCCCAATGCTTCCAATCAGGCAATTTGTTTTTCCTTATCTCGACGATTGCCTCACGCACTTCGGCAAGCGACGGATTTTGATTTTTCTTCTCAGCGAAATATTCACGGACTTCTTTGTACTCAATATTCACCCTGCCGTTCTTCGACAACACGAAAGTTACCGACGCGATGGCATAGCGGCCTTTCTCGCGCTTGAACAAACTGTCGCGATAGCTGAACGCGCAATTTTCATTCGACAAGTCCGCAAACTTCACCGTCTCGGTATCGAGCGCCCTCACAAATTGGATCATCATGCTCGCGTCCACGCCGTACGCCCCGATGTTCTGCACCGGCGCGGCTCCGACCGTGCCCGGTATGGAAGAAAGATTTTCGAGCCCATAGAGGCCGTCTTCGACCGTCTTCTTCACCAATTCTTCCCAGTCTTCACCCGCTCCCACGGTCAGAATCGCTTCCGCGTCATCTTCAACCGTCGACTTTCCGCTTTGCGCTTTTTGCTTTTTGCTTTTTGCTTTCCGCTCTATGCCCTTTATCTCATTTTTGACGACCAATCCGTCAAAGCCGTCGTCGGAGATCAGAATATTAGACCCGGCACCAAGGATGAAGAAACGCAATTTTTTCTCTTTGGTAAATCTGATGGCTTCGACCAATTCCTTTTCATCAGAGACAACACAAAAATAGCGCGCTGGTCCGCCTATTTTGAAGGTGGTGTAAGGCGCGAGCTTTATGTTCTCTTTGATTTTCATGATTACGCCCAATGATGGCCGCGGGTGCGAGCTCCAAATATAATGTCTAAATATAATGTGAGTACAGCCGCGGCCATCACTTGGTGCAATCCGTCTATTAGTATATCCTGTACCGCGCGCGTCGCGCAAGGTCGAGGTCGGTCGCGCAAGGGAACAAACATTTCCGTCAAGGTTGTGCCTTAATCGCTACAATCACCTATCTCACTGGGCGGGAAAATTACAACCTTGACGGAAATGTTTGTTCCCTTGCGCGACGCAAAAACCCGCCGAGGCGGGGCTTTGCGAGACATTTATTGGATGAGTGCCCACACGGGTTACTCACACGCGTGCACTATAACATATCTGGCTAGAATTGCAAGTCGAAACTGGGGATAACATACTTTCACTGTACCGATTTGATTGCCGCTTCGATTTGGTCTTTGAGCTCCGGACGATCCTTCGCGATGTCCCTGAGCGTCTGTATCGCCTGCGTTTTCATTCCCGCCTGATATTGGATTTGAGCCAGTTTGGAGCGTAAGTCCACATTCGAAGAATCCTTGACAATGAGCGCCTTGTAAATCGCGATCGCCCTGTCATATCGCTTGAGCGACGCGTACAGTTGCGCCATCTGCTCCGTGTTGAATATTGTGGGATCGTCGTTGAACATGACGCGTGCCTCCGCTTCTTGCCCCAAGATCGTAAGCGCCATCGCGTAAGCCAACCGTATCTGCGGATGATTCGGCTCCGATTCGTAGCTCTCCTTCAAGAGCGCGGCCGCCTCTCCCATCTTCCCCGTGTTGAAATAATTCTGGACCAGTTCCAAGATCGCCGACTGCTTCATGGGCGAGAGCATGTGACCTTTCTCGAGCAGAGGTTGCGCCATGTCGTACTGTCCGACGGTATTTATGAAATTACCTCCCAGAAGATACATACGCGCGTCCCTCGGAGTTTCGGCGATTTGGGCTTGAATGTTATTCAGAGCTAATTGAGCGAACGCTTGTTTCGTCGGCCCTGGAATTTCCTGATTACCAATAACGGAGCCCGCACAGGAGAGTGACTGTTCCCTGATCTCTTGATTTGCAACATACGCGTTCACGGCAAGCGCTTTCTCGAATACGGAAACATCCGGCGTCCTGCCCGCGCAAGATTGCAGAGCATTGATCAATCGCGTGTTGGCTTGGAGAGGACGGACTTCAAAGAAGAAGAGAACCGCAATGAGCACGACGATCGAAATCGGCGCGACCACATATTCGACCATTTCAGACCGCGTTTCATTCAAGCCTCCTATGACTCGCGCATTCGAAGTTTTGATTGAAGAAATGAAACCGAGCAAAGCAAAGAAGAAAACATAACTCGCCAAGTTGTCGAACACGAACATATTGTGCACCATGTACCCTGCCACTAGTCCCGTGAGCACGCATTTTACCTTGAATGAAATGCCTGCTGATTTCCAGATCCCCCTGAACAGAAGGACATACAGCGCCAAATATGCCAAGATGCCGACCAGCCCCGCGTTCACCAACCAATCGAGATAAATATTGTGCGCGCGGTCAAACCATTGTTCGTGCTCGTACATTTTCGGATTGTAATTGGCGTTGAAGACATAGTTGAAATTCTCCTGCCCCCAACCCAAGATCGGCCTCTCTGTCCAACCTTTAAGGGCCATCGGCCAAACATAGGCGCGCGCCTGCGTCTGCGTTTCCTTCAAGGAAATGGAAGCCAGACGACTGAGAACTTCGCTGTCCTTCACAAATTGAGCATCGCGATTGGCCCAGAATGTGATGCCGACCAAGATGATTGCGCCGATAACCCCTGCCGAAATCCATCGCGACTTTTTCGACTCGCTCTTGCCGAAGATTGAGTACAGAAAGAGGGCGAGCATGATGCCGCCGATGAGACCAAGAATCGTGCCGCGAGTGGCGGTTTGGAAGAGAAGGAAAGACGCGAGAACCGCGAAAAGTCCGTACA
>CAYHFU010000081.1:0-3084 GCA_964355985.1 uncultured Candidatus Saccharibacteria bacterium
CGTGTAGATAGTTTATATGCTACGATTTGAAAATGTTGTGGGCTGATCGCATAGTGAGCGAAATACGGAATACACGTACTCCTCGAGATGGGAAGATGTTTCTTATTCGCGATGAGAAGACCCTTTCGGGGCGTGTGCACGTCGGAAGTATGCGCGGAGTCGCTATTCACGGTCTTATCTCCGAAGTTTTAGGGGAGCAAGGTATCGCAAACGAGTTCCGTTTCGAGCTCAACGACTTTGACCCTTTCGATTCTATTCCCGGCTATCTCGACGCTGAAAAGTTCAGAGAATATCTCGGGAAGCCTTTACATATGGTTCCGAGCCCAGAACCAGGCTTCAAGAATTATGCTGAATATTTCGGCGGAGAGTTTGTGAGCGTGCATGAGAAGGCAGGTTTTTTACCGAACTACTATCGAGCGACTGAGCTTTATCAATCAGGAAAGATGGATCCGTATATTAAGATCGCTCTTGAGCGCGCGAACGATGTTCGCCGTATTTTGAAAGAAGTGTCAGGTTCCGTAAAGGAGGAATCATGGTTACCTCTTTCGGTTGTATGCGAAGCATGTGGGAAAATGATGACAACACGTGCGTACGATTATGATGGCGAAACTGTCGGCTATGCGTGCGATAGGAATCCGGATGAAGCAAAAAGTTGTGGACACATAGGTCGCGTCGCACCCTGGAAGGGCAGCTCAAAACTTTTCTGGAAGGTTGATTGGGCTGCGAAGTGGGTTGTGCAGGGTATCGACATTGAGGGTGGTGGAAAGGACCACTCGACCAAAGGTGGTTCGCGTGACGTCGCAAATCATATTTGTCGTGAGATATTTGGTCAGGAGCCGCCTTTCGATATTCCCTACGAATTCTTCCTTGTTGGCGGTAAGAAAATGTCTTCTTCCAAAGGCCGCGGGAGTAGCGCCAAAGATATGTGTGATCTTTTCCCTCCGCAGATTTTCCGTCTTGCACTTATCGGGAAGGATATTCGCGAGCAGATTGATATAGACCCTGCCGGTGAATCGGTGCCACGTCTCTATGATTGGTATGATGACCTTGCTCTTGGTGTGCGTGAAGGGAAGGCGGATGATTATTCACGCCTTTTTGCACTCTGCGAACTTCCCGAGAATCGCGTGGCCCTGTCTGCTCCTTGGAGTGTGCGATTCCGCGAAGTTGCCTTTATTGTGCAAATGGCACATCTCTCGCTCAGAGAAGAAGCAGCACGAGCAAAAGGAAGTGCACTAACTGATCATGAACAGCGAGTACTCGATGAGCGTGTACGATACGCGAAGTTCTGGCTTTCAACATATGCGCCTGCAGAATTTAAATATGTCTTGCAGGAAGGAATGCCGAATATTGAGCTCTCGGATGTTCAAAAGAAGGCGCTTGGAGCGCTGAGCGAGTTTCTTAAACCTGGGAAACGTACTGGCGAAGAGCTTCACTTGCGTCTTCACGAATTGAAGACCGAAATTCCCATACAGCCGAAAGAACTTTTCCAGGCAATCTACCGCATCTTCCTCGATCGCGATTCAGGACCAAAGGCCGGCTGGTTCTTGGCAAGTCTTCCGTACGATCTTGTCGTCAGGCGTCTTTCCCAAAGCGAACAGTAGCAGAAATCGTTTGAAGTAACGGACCATGGTGGAGAACGACTTTTTCAAAAAAGTATATCATGCATCTATCATGAAAAAACTTCCAATGCACGAGAGGTATACTGAACGGAACAATCATGTATGATTCGTTCCAATACAATTTTTCTCTCAGTATTTGTTCTTATTACAGGGCTCTTCGTCTTCACTCCCACTACACTGGCCAAGGCCGCGACAATCAATGCAGTTAGTTGCTCAATGACAGATGTCCAGAATGCCATCAACGCCGCGGTTGATGGAGACGTTGTACAGATCCCCGCAGGAACATGCACATGGACTACAAACGTCACCATAAACAACAAAATTTTGACAGTTCAGGGCGCCGGCATGGACCAAACCGTCATCATCGATGGTCTCAGCAAAGGCGGCTATCCGAATATTCCTCAAGTGTTAATTTGGAAAACTAAGGATGGGGGATTGTCCCAGCTCTCCGGGATCACCTTCGAGGGCGGCTCTATCGCCGATGCCTACAATAAGGGTATGGTGACGATTACCGGATCTTCCCATCAATTCCGCCTGCACCATTGCCGATTTCACAACACGATGACCGCCTCTCTTTTTGTCACCGGCTATGTTCTTGGCGTGGTCGATCACAACGTCTTCGATATGGCGGACTGGAAATTCGGAATTTACGTTATGCATGGCGGTTGGAACAATCAGGGGCCGTACGGGGACGGCTCCTGGGCAGCCGCAAGTGATCTTGGCAGCAATAAAGCAATCTTTATTGAAGACAACACGTTCAGTGCTCCGAACTCAAGCGTTGCGCACGATGGCTGGACGGGCGAACGCGTGGTCTTTCGTCACAATACGCTCAATAACGCCTTATTTGCCAACCACGGAACTGAATCCTCTGGTTATTACCGCGGCGCCCGCACTTTCGAGGTCTACGAGAACACGATTAAATATTCTGGGTCCCAGGTCCTCTCTAGCATCATTGGTATGCGTTCCGGGGTCGGCGTGGTTTTTAATAATAAGGTCATCATCAGCGGTACGGTTTTTCTTAAAATAGTCACGGACGTCACCAATCTGCGCGTCGATAAACCTTATGTCCCGTGGGGAAAGTGCGATGGCACGAGTTTATGGGACGGCAATCAGCAGTCCGGCGGTTATCCCTGTATAGATCAAATCGGACGGGGTCAAGGAGATTTAATCAATCGCGTCATTGATCCATTAAACCCAAGCTATGGCCTTTTTGTCCCCTCTCCCCTCCAGTGGCCAAACCAACTGATCGAGCCAACCTACGCCTGGAATAACACAATCAACGGCGTGGTCTCCCCGATGGTCACACAACGTCCTGGTAACGTGGCCGAAAACCGCGACTTTTTCAATGCGGTCAAACCGGGTTATACCCCCTATATCTATCCGCATCCATTGGTGAGTGGAGTCGCTACATCAACTCCCACCCCCACCCCAACCCCCTCCACCTCACCAACCCAAACACTTGTCC
>CAYHFU010000082.1:0-1379 GCA_964355985.1 uncultured Candidatus Saccharibacteria bacterium
GGCACAAAAACGGAAGTAAAAAACTTGAATTCATTCAGAGCGGTGGAGAAGGAGATTGAGTACGAGGTGAAGAGGCAGATTGAATTGCTCGAGAGGGGAGAGGAGGTGGTGCAGGAGACGCGCGGGTGGGACGACAAGAAGGGCGTAACTTTTTCACAGAGGTCGAAGGAGAGCGCGCACGACTACAGATACTTCCCGGATCCCGACATACCGAAAATGAAAATCTCGGAGATCACGGAATTTGCGCGCGAGGAATTGGCCAAGAGTCTGCCGGAGTTGCCTTGGCAAACGCGCGAACGATTCAAACGCAATTACGGCGCAACTGACAAAGAGGCGGAAGTTTTTGTCGAGAATGGTGAGTTGGCGAAATATTTTGAGGAAATAATCAAGACGGGCAAAGAATCGAAAAAAAGTAAATCGAAGTCGGGCGGCGATGAACCGAAAGGCTACGAAAAGAAATATTCTCGATTGGCAATGAATTATTTGCTGACTGATTACTTGGGCGCGATCAAAACATTGAGATCCGATCTCAGTAAACATTCAATCCCGCCGGCGCATTGGGCTTAACTGATTCGCATGATAATCAACAATGAACTGTCGGCGCGCGGCGCAAAAGATACTTTACCGGTCATGATCGCAGAGCCGTCGAAATCACCGCGAGATATCGCGAAAGCACAGGGTTTGTTACAGCAAAATGACTTAGAAGCGCTTAGGAAGGCGGTAGAGAGAGTTATGGAAGCGAATAAAAGCGTCGTAGAGGAGTATAAAACAGGCAAGACGGCCTCTCTACAGTATTTGATAGGCCATGTGATGAAGGAAACCAGAGGAACGGCCAATCCCGGTATAATCAAAGAAATCTTGCTAGAAAATCTGCGTTGAAATTAACGCTATACTACACAATATTTTCATGTGCAAACCTATCAAGAGAGACAGTATATCTCTCTGCGGCATCAATCTTCCAAATGTCTTACATTTAGTTTTTTGGGTTGTTTGGAAACCTTTGTTTGCGTGACGCGGCTTGTCCCTATAGTATCGATCAATTTGTCGATGTCTTCTACCTTGTAGACACGGTAATTGTTCATCGGGTGTCGGAAAGCGGGCAATTTGCCGTTCTTGTCCCAGTTGCGGAGGGTGAGAGACGATACCCCGAGCATTTTCGCGGCGTCTTTGATGCTGATAAGTTTTCTCTCCATGAAATTTTTGAAGATAGGTAAACCTTGATAATTGCTAGCATTATAACACATAGATTATATGCGTTTAGTAAGGTTATCCACAGGAGACAAAAAATTCACCGTGAGCGCGAAGTTTTCATTTTTTGTTAAAATAAGAGTAGTGGTGGTAATATATGGCGCCGGGATAATTTAGTATTGGGTTTTAAA
>CAYHFU010000082.1:1389-3056 GCA_964355985.1 uncultured Candidatus Saccharibacteria bacterium
TCCCCGGTCGCCGCTATTTTTTATTTTTGCTACCAAACCCGTGTTGGGGTTTAAATATGGGGCCCGGTTATATTTGTGTATGGGTTTTAACCAAAAAATGAAAACTTCGCGCTCACGGTGAATTTTTTGTTGTCCACAGCTGTTTATAACAACATGTTGAGGATATAATTAAGGCGTGAAGAACTCTCTCACGATCGAAGGCAAAGAATACATCTCGGCTAGCCGAGCTGCCGAGATAACAAGGTACTCCAAGGACTATATCGGACAACTTTGCCGTCACGGCAAAGTCAGAGCGACGATGATGGGACGGACTTGGTTCGTAGACAGGGACGCATTGCTCGCGTACAAGAAAGAATCCGACGAAAGAGATGCCTCGCGCAGGCATGAAGCTTCGGAAAACGCCAAAAAAATCTATCACAAAGACGAGAACGGATATCTCCACGAGAGTTCGCCTGCGTCGAAACCTGAAAAGATAGTTTATGCCGCAGACGAAAGACTGCTTCTGCCGGAGTTAAAAAAAATAACCGCCGACATTGTTTCCAATCCGAACGCGGTTGTAAAGACAACTCCGGTTCCGACTGAAAAAATTTTGATCGTTGAAACGGCGCCGTCGAAAAACATTTACGCGGCGAAAGACGCAAATGAAATCGCCATGGTCGCGCTCGCGAATCCGAGAAGAGTCGCGAGTTCGTACCGAATGAATGTCGCGGACTTGTTGAGAAGTCCGAAAGGATTGTCGACAATCGCGATCTTTTTCCTGCTCGTCGGATTCGTCGCTTTGAATTCGGCCGTCGTCTCCGACTACGGACACATACCGACGATTTCGAAGATTTCGTCTTTGGAAAAAATCGTTGAGGAGAAAATCGACGGAGCGATGCGTTCGTTCGCCTTCACCTTGAATGAATTCTCGGCAAGATCGCCTCTCGCGCGAGTTGACGAAACACGCGACGACGGCTCAGCCGCGACTTCAATGAACGCGGCGGCGTCCGACTCTATCAAGTCCGGCTGGAATTCATTCAAGGACTGGTCACGCGGTAAACTGCGATCGTGGCTCGGCATCAGAGATTACGCGGCAGGACCTTCGACCACGACCGTCGCTCTTGCCGTCAATCCGTCGCAGAGAGTTTCCACCGGGACTTCGACGACGATCGTTGAGAGGATCATCGATCGGCCGCAGACTACCGTCATCAATCAAATTGATCCGACGCTTCTGGCCCGCATCTCTTCGGTTGAGAGTCAACTGGCGGAGGACAGAGATCACAACCGCCGGCAGACTTATGCGATATACGACAGCGTCGGCCGGAACATTTCCGACTCAATCGCCGGCATTTCTTCGGGCGGCTCCGGCACGGTCACTTCCATAGTCGCCGGGAATGGTCTTAGCGGCGGCACGATCACGACTTCCGGCACGATCGGACTCAATACGGCCGGTTTCGTCACCGACAGACTCCTCTCTTGGGACGGCAGCAACTTGGTAGCGACGGGTACATCAAACCTGACCGCGGGATACTTCACGGCGGCGTCGACCGGCACTTCGACTCTGCCGCGCGTTTCATCGACCGGAATTTCGACGGATTGGCTGTGTTTGACCGGAGACAATTGTTATACTTCGTTTGCCGCTTTGCCGTCGCCGACAACAACCCTCCTTGGCGACTCCAACACATGGT
>CAYHFU010000083.1:0-2973 GCA_964355985.1 uncultured Candidatus Saccharibacteria bacterium
GACCTTGGACTGCAAGATGTTCTGCGCCGCTTTCACGATAAGTCGATCCGGATCGTCGACGGCTCGTGGGGCGTCGACGGGATCGGGGCGCCTGCGTGATCCGCCCGCCGGTGGACCAAGGCCCGCAGGTCGACGACTTCCCGTCCGCCGCGCAGGAACACGCCGCAACGCTCGAAGGTCGCACGATGCTCGTCCACAAGGCGGAGCGCGTCGACGTAGAGTGCGTCGTGAGGGGTTATTTGAGCGGTTCCGCGTGGCGCGAGTATCGTCAGAGCGGGATCGTCTGCGGCGTAAAATTGCCGTCAAGCCTCCGCGAATCGGACAAACTACCGGAACCGATTTTCACTCCGGCGACGAAAGCCGCGTCAGGTCACGACGAGAACATCCCCATCGAGTGGATGATGGAGCTCGTCGGCGCGAGCGTCACCGAGAACCTGAAGGCGGCGAGTGTCGCTCTCTATCGCGCGGCGGCGGACTACGCCTTCGCGCGAGGCATCATCATCGCCGACACGAAGTTCGAGTTCGGCTACCTCGACGGCGCGCCGATGTTGATTGACGAAGCGTTGACGCCGGACTCCTCACGCTTTTGGCCCCTCGACGACTACGAGCCCGGACGAGGGCAAGCCAGTTTCGACAAACAGTACGTCCGCGACTACCTCGAATCATCATTGAGCTGGAATAAACAGTCTCCAGCTCCGCCCTTAAGCGACGAAGTAATCCGCGGAACAAGTCAGCGCTACCTCGAGACCTTCAAACGTCTCGTCGGTAAACCGCTCGTCTAACACGCAAAGCGGGCGCGCCATACTCTTCGGCGCCCCGCTTTTTAATTTCTATTCTTCCATAATCCCTAACTCGTAATTCCTAATTCCCGCAAACTTTCTTCAACAATTTCTTTCTCATCCCACGGAATCTTTTTTCCTTTTTCCAAACACATCCAAACCTCTCCCCCCTTTCCGGTTAAAATAACCACATCCCCAGATACTGCAAGCGATATCGCCTTTTTAATCGCCTCTTTCCGATCAATAATTTTATAGACATTTGAGGATTGGTCCGCCGACTGGCGGATAGGATTTGAAGTTTGCGAAATTCCTTGCTCAATATCATTCATGATATTTAGAGGAATTTCGTCATACGGGTCTTCATTCGTTAAAATAATCTCATCACAATACTTGGCCGCGATCTTTCCCATCTCCGTCCGCTTCCACTTATCTCTCCCTCCGCCCTGACTTCCCAAAAGACAGATGAGCTTACCTTCCGCGTCTGTTCCGCGTACTTTTCCGCGTTCATTCTGCGCGCGCCGCAGAAAAAGTTTTGCGGCGCGATATGCCTCCTCCAAACTCTTTGGCTCATGCGCGTAATCGACAATAACAACAAAGTCGTCATTGTCGTCCTGAACGTTAGTGAAGGACCTCGTATGGATAACTTCAAACCTCCCCGAAATTCGTGTCGGCTTCTTCAACACCTCCGCGCACTTTTCTAAAGAAACGCCAAGCGCCCGCGCCATCGCAATCGCCCCCACCGTGTTGTACACATTAAACTCTCCAATTAACGGAATCTCAAAATGAACATCCGAAACATCGAATTCGGAACCGTCATTTTTTAATTGAACATTCACGATTTTGAAAATTGATTGAAAATTATTCTTCAACGAAAATCCGATTTTTGTCGCAACCTTCGGTTTCAAAAACCACTCAACATTTTCATCATCTAGATTGTAAACCCCAATGCCGTCTTTTTTCCTCGCAAGTTTTTCAAATAATCCGATTTTCGTATCGCGATATTTTTCAAATCCGCCATGCCTCTCAATATGCTCCGGCGACAAGTTCGTAAAAATCGCGGCGCGATAATCAATAAATCGGTGCCGATACTGCAACATCCCCTCCGAAGTTGTTTCAATAACCGCGTGCGTGCATCCTTTTTTTACCATCTCCGCTAAAAGTTTCTGCAAACAAAACCTCCCGGGCATCCCTTGTTTCGTATCGTTTATCCGTCTCTCGTCTCCGAACCGAAAAAGCACCGAACTGGTCACACCCGTCTTATGCCCCGCCGCGTTCAAAATATCCGCAAACAAATTCGCCGTCGTCGTCTTTCCCTTTGTCCCTGTCACCCCAATTACATAAAGCTTCTTAGACGGTCTCCCATAAAACCAGTGCGCTAAAAAAGCGAGAGTGTAATGATACGCTCCCACCACAAACGACGGCATAATTTTTCTTAAAAACCTAATCATAAATCGTATTGAAATAGTATCACAAAAATATAGGGCGCCGCATATGGCGCCCTACTCTACAACGTCAATGGACTAAATCAGAACGGAGGCTCTCTTTGATAAAGCAAAACCCTGTCCCCCCGTTGCAGCTTTTTATCACAAGGCTCTGGACTGCATTCCAATCCAGTCCACCTAAACTCCGATATGCCTTTATGAACCGAAGGCATAGCGCCTCTTGTTATTACCGTACTCCAAAACCTATCCCGTCCCTCATCGTCTGGTTGAACAACATAAAGCTTCTTCCCTCCAAGATACTCTTTTAACTTCCCAGAGAATTCCGAGATAGCTTTCAAAAAAGCGGCAAGCGTTAGGAGGTCGGCAAATTGATAGTCGCGTTCAACTTCCCAGCGCAACGAGGCCGCATCATAACCATCTCTGAAAAGATGGTAAAAATACATATACAGCACCTCGCGTGTGCTAGGACGAGGATGCCTGTCAAGATGTCGGGGCAATTGGCCGTCCCAACAGGTAAACTGATTAGGTTCTACTCCCAAACCGTTCATTATTTCCTTGAAAGACGACGACGTATCAATCAAAACAAGGTGCATCAACTCGGGGAAACCGCGCATTATTCTTTCCGCCAGAGCCCGTCTCAAATTTTCCTGGGAAGCAATCCGCGCAAAGTCGGAATCGTCCCCTCCCGTATCCTGAACTGCTTCTATCAAGGCCTTCACAGCCTCAAACGCGTGCCCAACACCGGACAGAAC
>CAYHFU010000084.1:0-2960 GCA_964355985.1 uncultured Candidatus Saccharibacteria bacterium
CGACACACTGAATGGACACTTTCGCCGTTACAATCGGGCGTCCCTGTTGAAACTTGTCGGTGAAGCGGGTTATGAGGTTGACGCCGTAAGTTATTGGAACATGTCAGCGTTCATTCCTGCCGCTGTTATTCGTCTGGCAGGCCGATCCGGCGGTGCCGCGATCACGCCGCCCTGTTTTGTAGACAAACTATTCGTCCTCATTCTTTCCGTTGAGACTTGGGTAATGAGGTTTTGCCCGTTGCCGTTCGGTCTCAGCCTTGTATTAGTGGCTCATCAAAAGCCTGATGTTGCAAAGCATTCATGAGACATTTACTAATCACTGCCGACGATTTTGGTCTGACCCGTGGCATCACCGATTCCATTCTCGAAGCCGCGGACGAAGGTGTGCTCAATAATGTAAGCATCTTGGCTAACGGGAACGCGGTTGATTACGCGCTCACCGAGTATCGGAAACGAAGCGCTCGATTGAGCATTTCGATCCACCTCAATCTCACCGAAGGGCCGGCAACGGCCACGGGAGACCGCACGCGATTTCTAACAGATGGCAACGACCATTTTTGTCATTCATTCGTCTCTCTCTGGTTGCGGTATATCTTCTCATTGCCAAGGACGCGAAGAGTCATTCGTTCGCAGATAAGAGACGAACTGTCCGCGCAAATAAACAAAGTCAGAACCATATTAAGTGACAATATTGCTTTTCGCGTCGACGGGCATCAGCACATTCATATGCTGCCGTTCGTATTCGAGGAGTTATTGAAGATTTGCAAAGGATATAAAATATCATCCATTCGTATTCCTACAGAGCCATTCTTTTTCGCAAAGCCCGTCTCTGTTTATTTCAGTCCGAATATCGCAAAGCATGTTTTACTAAACATCCTCGGTTGGCGAAATCGTACACTAGCACGCATGGCAGGCGTTGAAGCCAACAGTTTTTTCATTGGGGTGTTGTTCACCGGTCATATGACGAAAGACGCCGTAGAAAGCGGTTTGAAGCGTATAAGCAAGCTTTCCAATCCTGACGATTCAACGGAAATCATATTTCATCCGGGAGAAGCGAAGGAAAATGAAATGGATTTTCTGGGAAAGTACTGTAAAAATCTTAACTGGCATTTTTCTCATTGGCGTAAGTGTGAGCGTGACTTATTGAAGAGGATGAGGTATAAATTGGACAAGCAATGAACGAAATAAGCGGACAACATGGGCAAGAAAAGACGCGTATCACGGTAGTTATTCCAGTCTACAATGAGGGTAACAATGTTATGCCAGTATGCTTGGCGATCAGTGATGTTTGGAACGACCTGCGTCAATATGACCGTCAGGTAATCTTTGTAGATGATGGTAGCAAGGATGACACATGGTCGAAGATCGTGAGTGCGTCAAAAAGCGATCATTCCGTCAAAGGTATTCGTTTTACGCGGAACTTTGGCAAGGATGCTGCTATCGAAGCCGGATTGAAGGAGTCTTCCGGGGAAGCGGTCATTGTCATGGACGGGGATCTGCAACATCCGCCGGAGCTAATATTGGAATTCGTCAAGGCTTGGAAAGCGGGCAATGACATCATCCGTGCCAGGAATGAAAATCCTCCTCACAGGAGTTTCCTCAAACGCTTGAGCTCGTCTCTTTTCTATAGACTGCTCAATATCTCTTCCGAGACCGCTATTGCGCCTGGCTCGTCGGACTTCTGTCTTATGAGTAGAAGGGTAGTCAACAAGCTTAATTCCTTGACCGAAAAAGGGAGATTTTACAGAGTTCTCGCGCAGTGGACGGGTTTTAGGTCAATATCAATACCGTATAAAGCCAAAGAAAGAGTAAACGGCAAGTCCGTCTACACTTTTTCCAAACTGTTTTCACTGGCGCGTGCGGCAATTGTTTCTTCGAGTACAATGCCGATGACGGTTATCTTCCTTTTTGGTTGCGCGCTCGTTTTGTTGGGAACAATTCTCACAACTGGTCTTTTACTCTATAAATATCTCATCGACTGGGAATTCATCGGCGGCGCGGTCGTATTGGCGGCGTTTGTGATATTCAATAACGGAATTCTTCTTTTGGCGTTCGGCATAATGTCGCTGTATCAGATAGCGGTGTATCAAGAAGTCAGGAACCGCCCCAACTTCATAATCCAGGAGTCAACATGAAAATCTGCTACTTTGGCATATACAAGTCCGGTTTTTCTCGTAACGGGGTATACATGTCCGGATTGAGGCAGAGAGGCATAGACATCGTGGAATGCCGCGACGATGCCGGAAGGTTCTCTAAATATGTCAATCTCTACCGTAAACACAAGCAAGTGGGGAATTATGATGTTATGATCATTGGTTATCCAGGCCATGTCATAGTACCTTTTGCTAGACTTATTTCTCGTCGACCGATCGTGGCCGACCTTCTCGGTTCATTCAAAGATGCCGAAGAACATTCGCACGCTGCCGGACCTTGGCGACGATTCAAAGACGGGATCGTCGACCGGTTAGCCGTCAGATTTGCCGATGTTGTCCTTTTGGAGAGTGAAGCTCAGAAAGACTTCTTTGTAAGGAAATTCGGACAGGCGTGGAAATTCAAAGTCATGTACACAGGTCTGGACGAGTCCGTATTCTATTGTCCAATCGTCGCGAAAGTCGAAAATAACGAGAAAGAAAAACGCGAGAGGAGCATCGTGCTATTTCGAGGCAGATTGACGCCCGAATCAGGCATATTTCACATTCTCAAGGCCGCCGAACTCATGAAGGGGAGGAAAGACGTTTTATTCCGTGTCATAGGGTTTCACTATCTTCTGGGGGAGCAGGTGAAGGATGCTATCAAAGAAAAAGCGCTTGATAACATCGAATTGTTCTACGATTTTCTTCCAGACGAGACACTGCGCGAAAAGATGTGCGAGGCCTCGATCGCTCTGGGACAGTTTGAATCAAATCCGCGCCTTGATCGCACGATACCGCACAAGATATTCGAAGCCATGCGTATGGGCA
>CAYHFU010000085.1:0-2939 GCA_964355985.1 uncultured Candidatus Saccharibacteria bacterium
GGCGGCGAGATCTACATGGCATTCGTCCACGATGTCTTCGGCCACTGGACTCTCACCAAAGGCAAGATCGCCGACGGTGTCCCTCCGCGAGACGGCACAGTCGCCAAAGTCAAAGAAGAGATCGGTCTCGAAGTCGCCGTAAAGTCTGACCTCGGCGAGAACGAATACATAGCGAACGACCCCGAACTAGGCAAAGTCAGGAAACAAGTCCACTATTACCTCGCCGAATCGCCCTTCGCCAAACTCATTCTCGCCAAGAAACCCGGCCTCGATGATGCCAAGTGGTTCAAACTATCTGATATTTTGGACTTGAATTTTTACGATGACATTTTGCCGATTGTGACGAAGGCCGTGACACTGTTAAATAAAGAATCATGAAAAAATACCCCGCCTCTCCCTCCTCGGCGCGACGAAGTGTCTCACATTCGCAAGCTCGTTCGACACTTGTCGCCGCCTCGACGGTCGAGTCGGCTATCACTATTGCGACAGCCGTCGCCCGCAGGCGAGAACAGTCGTCCGCGAGGAGCCTGCGACGAGACGGAGGACTGTTGTCGCCGAGAGGGCGCGGCCTTAGTAGTTAGATAAGTCAAACCAAAATGAAGAAGGATTTTAAAAAATTCACGGATAAAATAGGCGTCGAGTTTGACGACCCGATACTCCTCGAAACCGCCTGCACCCACCGCTCCTACCTCAACGAAAACAAAGTTGCCGGCATGGAGCACAACGAGCGCCTCGAATTCCTGGGAGACGCCGTTTTGGAACTCGTCGTTACCAGCTTCCTCTTTCGTAAATACCCAAAGAAAGCTGAAGGCGAATTGACCGCCTTTCGTTCCGCCCTCGTCAACACCGTGAGCTTGACCAAAGTCGCGCAATCGATCAATCTCAATGACTACATCATGCTTTCTCGCGGCGAAGCCAAAGACGGCGGCCGTGCCCGTTCCGTCATTCTCGCCAATGCTGTCGAAGCTTTGATCGGCGCCATTTACCTTGATCGCGGTTACAACGCCGCCGCCAATTTTATTTCCAACCATTTACTCAACACGATTGACATCGAGGAAATCATCAAGAACAAGACATGGATTGACGCCAAAAGTAAATTCCAAGAAAAGTCGCAGGAGAAAGTCGGTGTCACGCCGTCGTATCGCACCTTGAAGGAAACCGGACCAGATCACGACAAAATCTTCACTCTCGGAGTATTCTTGGGTGATGTCCAAGTCGCTACCGGCTCCGGTCCCTCCAAACAAGAGGCCGAACAAAAGGCGGCCGAGAAAGCGCTTGAAGTCAAGGGGTGGTAAAATAGTCTCATGCATTTAAAGTCGCTGGAATTGTCCGGTTTCAAGGCGTTCGCCAAGAAATCGTCACTGTCTTTCACTTCCGCCATAACGGGAATAGTAGGTCCCAACGGTTCGGGGAAATCGAATATCGCGGAGGCGTTCCAATTCGTCCTTGGCGAGCAATCGATCAAATCGCTTCGGGGTAAGAGGGGCGAAGACCTCATCTGGAACGGCGGAGGAGATTCGAGTGGAAGCGGCGGTAGGGGGAACAGGGCAAGCGTCAAGCTCACCTTCGACAATTCAAGGCGAATGTTCAACGGCATCGACTTTGACGAAGTGACCGTTGAGAGAGTCGTGCATCGCGACAACAGCAACGAATACCTATTGAACGGCAGTCAAGTGAGGTTGAAAGACATCATTGAACTGTTGGCCGGCGCACATGTCGGAGCTACCGGTCACCACATCATCTCCCAAGGAGAAGCCGATAGAGTTCTCTCCGCGTCCATTCGCGAGCGCCGCGAGATTATCGAAGACGCGCTCGGACTCAAGATTTACCAATGGAAGAAACTTGAAAGTATTCGGAAATTGGAAAAGACCGAGGAGAACATGAAGCAGGTAGAATCTCTGAGAAGGGAAATCGCGCCGCACTTGAGATTCTTGAAAAAGCAGGTCGAAAAAGTCGAGAAAGCCGAAGCCATGCGCCTTGAATTGACCACTCTCTACAAAGAGTATTTCGCCGCGGAAGACCATTATATTCGCACGGAGAAGGAAAGATTAGGCCTTGAATTGTCGGGACCCAAGAAGGAATTGGCTGACCTCGACCGTGAATTGGAAAAAGCCAAAGGCATACTGACCGCTTCAAAGAACAAAGATCAAAAGAGCGATGAGATCATTGAGCTCGAGAATAGATTGGCGGCCGTTCGTCGCGACAAAGATTCGATCACTCGCGAGCTCGGCGGCATAGAAGGGGAGATCAAAGCCAACGAAAGAGCCATCGAAAAGGAGGAGTCGCGTATGAAGAGTGAGGAGCTGAAGACCGTTTACCTGAAAGACATAGAAGAAGTCGTGAAGACCATCGAAGGGTTCAATGTCTTGGATGACGCGAGAAAATTGTTCGGCGAAGTCGTCCGCGTGTTGAAGGAATTCGTCGGCAAACATCGCACCAAAGCCGATTCCGCGTTCATTGACGAGGCAAAAAGTGAAATCGGCAAACTGAATAATTCCAAGAAAGAATTGGAATCAAAATTGCAGTCGTCAAATCGTGACGAGGAAAGGTTGAACCGCGAATACCATGAACTCAAACAACTAATCGAAAAAGAGAAAGACACCAACCGCGACGCCGAAAAGGATGTCTTTCGAATAATCGCCAGACAAAACGAAGTCAGGGGTTTGATTTCCACCATCATCAATCAGTTAAATACAGTGCTTCACGACGAAGAATTATTTAAGCACGAACTTGGAGAAGCGGGCATACTCATAGGTAGAGAAGCCACTGAATATGCGACAGCCACTTCAAATACGATAGCCGCGCCCGCAGGCGAGAGCAGTCCTCCGCGAGGAGCTTGCGACGAGACGGAGGAGCTGCTGTCGCCGAGAGGGCGCGGGGATATTAGTCGCGAAGTTCAAGAATCTCGTCGGAAACAAATTGAAAAAATAAAGATCAGA
>CAYHFU010000086.1:0-2925 GCA_964355985.1 uncultured Candidatus Saccharibacteria bacterium
GTCAAGCGACTTCTCGGTACCGGTATAAAAAGGATGTGAGGCGCTGGAGATTTCCATGCGGTGGATCGGATACTCCTTGTCGTCGCTCCACTTGGCCGTTTCCTTGGTTTCAATCGTCGAATTGATGAGAAATTTGCCGTCGCTGGAATTGTCGGCGAATATGACGGGTCTGTAGTTTTGCGGGTGTATGTCTTTTTTCATGGTATTTTGCGGTTGCCTTGAATGTAACACAGTCCTATAAACCTTGCAACGGGTTGATCATTTCGCGTTGTATCTTCTCGGCCTTTGCCATCACACCGTTTCCGTAAGCGGTGCTACCCGTCCGAACTCCACAAGACCCTCCCGAATAATATTTGCAGGCGGCGGTGCGTTCGGCCGTGTAAGTACGATTGTCGGCACCCAAGTCAGCCAAATACATAGCCGAGGCCATGAAAGCGTGTTCCGGATTCCATGGGTTCGGCATACCGTCTATGTTCAACAACCTCGACAATTTATCCTTGACCAGCATCCAAGTGGATGCGATGAATTGTGCCGGGCCCATGGCACCGCCGTAGCCGGTCGTCCAAGGACAAGATACTAAAGTAGAGAATGGATCGGCGCCCAGGGCCTTGGTGATGGTAAGAAACGGTTCCACGTCGCGGTCAGGCTTCATCACTTTCGTCACTTTCGCGCCCGTGCCGATCTTGACTCCGTCACCGGTCCTCACATCTGCCAGATAACACGATCCAACATGCTTGCCGAAAGTCGCGTCCGCGTCAACGCTCGACTCTTGCGCGAATATGCCTAGGAGGAACGCAGGTCTCACGCCGGTCTGCTTCTCTGCCTTTAGCGCGTAAGCGTAGGCCTCGCCGAACGGTATCGGCTTTGCGCCGACCAATGGAAACAGCGTGGCGCGTATCTGCGCGGCGCGCGCGGCCCTGTCGGCGACGACTTCGGAATACGACCTTTCTTGGTATTTGCTCACATTCAAAAGCCGCTGTTTTTCCTTCTCATCCGCTTCAATGTTTTTGCGCTCCTGTTCGATCTCGTACCGCGCGTTTATCTCCGAATTGCGCCTCTTGTCGAGAGCGTCCCTCTCGGCGGTCGTTTCGTCCTTATCGGAACGGATCTGATTGAAAGTCTCCGCCAACCCTTGTTCGACCGCGCCAAACGAATCCAAGTCTTCAAAGAATCCGGCAACCGTGGACTGCGACAGCATCACTTCTGGCAAGGAATATTGGTCAAGCTCGTTAGTTTTGCGCAAAATTTGAGCAAGGGTCTCTTTACCTCTCTCTATCCGCGCCTCGAGAGAATCAATGTGCTTCTCTTTTACCGTTATGTCGTTCCCCAAACTTTGTATCAAAAGATTCTTGGCCTTGATTTGTAGCTGCGCCGCCTTGATCTTGGCGTCCAAAACTTTGATGTCGCGGGAAAGCGACGCACTTTCGTTCCGGGCATCCGCAAGATCTGCTTCGGCCTGCTTTTTCTCGGCCTCGACTTGCGCCAATTCTTGTTCCAGTCGCGCCCTCTGCTCGGGCGTCAGATTTGCCTGTGCGTTCACTACTCCCGCGCTTGTCAGGAATAAGACGCCGAACAAGATTACCGTTATGGCAATCAAATATCGCATGGGTATAGTATAGCGGAGAAATTACTTCTTGGCTTCAGGAGCTTTCTTGCCGTCCGACGCGGACTTAGTCCCAACGCCAGTGGCGGCGGATTTACTTTCCTCGCCCGCCGTAGCTTCAGCGGAGGCGAGTTTGCCCTTCGTCTCCACTTGAATGGCCGACATGTCTATCGCGGCCGGCGCTTCTACTACCTCTTCCTTGGCTTCTTTGACCGAAGCGACGACTTCTTCGGGGTTGACTTTCAATTCTACGCCCTTCGGCAAAACTATATCCTTGGCATGAACAGTGTCAGTAAATTCAACCAGTTTGGATATATCGACTTTCAATTCATGAGGCAAATCTCTGGGCGCGGCTTCGATCTTTATTTCGCGCATGACCTTGATCAATATGGCACCCTTATCCTTGACTGCCGGAGAAACGCCGTCGAAGATCAAAGGAACGCTGACCTCTACTTTTTTACCCTTTTCGATGACATAAAAGTCGGCGTGGCGGATCGTCTCAGTCACGGGGTGTTTGTCCACGGCGTGAATGAGCGCTTCATGCTCCTCGCCGCCCTCTTCTTTCAATATTATGACGGACGACTCGCCGGCTTTTTTCCAGATTTTGTCGAATTCTTTGGCGTTTAGAACTATCGGCGTTGATTTGACCTTGGGACCGTAAAAGACGGCTAGCACTTTGCCCGCCTGTCGCAATCCATCGGCGTCTTTCGACCTTACACCATCGCGTCTTTCGACGGTTAACGACAACATGTGATTAATTATACACAGAACTGAAAAATGTGCAAATTTCGTACCTTTGCTTCGACGCTACGATCTGACGCTGTAATCTGTCTTATATTATTATGCCCTGATTATAGATTCGCAAATCGTCAACAGTTACTGGAGAAAAATTGCCACATCCACCGTTACATAGATTCCCCCCTATCTGCCATTCATCGACAGTCGCGGATTGAACGACATTGAGCGTATCCGTGACGACTTCCCTCCCGTCAATAAATACCGAGACTTTTCTACCAGAGATGCTATACGCCACATTGTGCCATTTGCCGTCGTTTATCGGGCGAGGAAAGATTAAACGGCAATACCCATTGATACTTCCACAACCGATACCACCTGTGGTCCCTATATAAATTATAATATTATTCGCGAAGAATCTTCTCATGTAGCCTTGACCGAGTATCATGGTACCGGCATTAGCCGTCGTCTTTATCCACGCACTGACCGTTTCACTAGTACCGTTCATAGATATAACCGGCGTCTCCGCAGAAGCTCTTATCAAATCATCGAAGCCCAAAGCGTAACCTCGTCCGGTATAACCGATC
>CAYHFU010000087.1:0-2898 GCA_964355985.1 uncultured Candidatus Saccharibacteria bacterium
CTGTTGAAAGGCGCGAAACCACTCGTGTTTTGTCCTCCAGGAACCGTTACTTCCACTTCGGCGGGCACACGCAAGAAGTACCACCAAAAAATAAATCCGGAACCGACAAGGAGCAACAAAACGATAGTTATCAACAATTTTTTAGTCATATGATTTTAGTGTTGCAAAACATGGCTCAAAAACAATACTCTTTGGAGATTTTTTCTTCCGACATGCCCAGTTTTAATAATTGTTGTCTGCAAAAATCAACGATAGATTTATTTCGTTGTCCGTTTTTCACGGAGTCGTTTAATTCGAAAGAATTTTTGTACGCAATTATATTTTTCATCCCCCTCATCGCCCCGTCGTATGTTGTCGGTGCGTTGTCTTTGTATTCTTCCATGTATATCTGGGTCGCTCTCAAGATCGCATCGTCGCCCGCGATATTAACTCTTTGGATCTGGGACGGCGTACCAGAGTTAGAGAGTGAGTTCAACTCGTTAATCTGTTTATTTCGGCGGTTGTAAATATCTTTCGTTGCCGCGGATATTGCATTTAATGTTTCTTCTCCGTTTGATGCTGCCCAACCAGGGCGAGAGAGACGGATCCATGAGGAAATTCTGTTTTGGTCGGCATTTGCGGTGATAGTTGTCTGATCCTGCTCAAATATTTTGACCGCTGTCTGCACTGCCGCCTCAGACTTGTTTTTGTTCATGTCATCAATAGCCTGCGCTCGTCTCGCTGTTAACTGGCTTATTTGTTCCGGCGTGGCCGCCGCATTACCTTCGTATATGTCGTTTAGTTTCTCGTTGATGTCGTCCAATTCTCCCTGAGCGGCATTGGCGGCCGCGCGCGCAGCGTCCCTTTCCACTATCGCTTGTTGAGTGTTTACCTTGTGTTTTTCCGCTTCCTGACTTAATTTTTCAAAATAATCCAACGGCGACTGAAGTTTTGACTTGTCGACATTGATCGGCGGTATGCTCGCAGGGATCTCTACCAGTTTGGGATTCACGGTGCGCAGGATGAGGTAGGCGCCGAGGACCATTAGGAGACCATAGATGGCGTTAAAGAATTTGTCCTTGCCCATGTTTTTCTGCATCGGCGAAGTGGAAGTATAGAGAAATCCGCCGTAGACCATCATGAACACCGCCGCTACGGCAGCTAGAGCAATCAGGACATTGAAAGCGTAAGTGAAGAAAGTGCCAAGATCAACTTCTTTCATGGGCGCTCCGGCGCCTTCCGGACAACTAACGATTTCCCTCTTTGTTTTTTCATCAATTACCGGTATGCACGGCAACGGCTCGAGCAGGGTGTAGGTTTTGCCCTCATTGCCGGCCGCTTTGGCGACATTGCTTCGAAAGTCGGTCGACGACAAGGGTAAGATAAACAAGATAAATGCGACAGTGAGTACAATTAGCCGACTCTTCGTTTTTGTTCGATTATATGCCATTGAAGTTTGTCATATCATCGGCAGCACCGTCAGGATTCTTTGCCGAAAACACCGCGGCAAAGCCGTTGCGGGCGCCTTGGAGAATGTCGGAGGCGTTGCGGATTTCAAGGGAGATGTTAGATGAGCCACCTTGGCCTTCGGGGGCGCGCAGGACGATCGATTCACTGGCGGAGAGAGCTGTTTGGGCGATGGAGTTGATCATCCACGAAAATGAAAGGTCATCGGTACCATCCGAGAAGGCCGCGCTATCACTCAAGGACTTGTTGAAGCCAAAAGGAACCGCCAAAACAGACAACTCTCCTTTGGAGCCCAGGCCCACGCTTTCCCCCAGTGTTTTATCATACAACGGCCCGTACAAAGGGTCGTTCGTGTAAAAACCAATAAATGGATTACTTGCCTCGAAGATTATCGCTTTTTCAGCTTGAGCCGTGCCGTCGCGCGCGGATACTTTGACGCTTATTATCCTCGAACGCGGCACCATTTCGTCTTTCCAAGAGAAGACTTGCCTGCCGTAGCCGGACGCGTCTTGGACGACCCTAGTGTCCTTGGTCCATTGATACACGAGCGTCCGCGGATCGTATTCCGCTCCCGTTGGATCGGCAAGATGAGGTACGGCGACGACCCTGTAAGTGTTTTGATACGCCAACGGGATTTTTCCCTTGAAGAAAGGCGGCGTATACCCGTCGCTCTCGAGGATCAGGTCAATATTGCCGGACCCTATGCTTATCGCGGCGTCCAAGGTTCTGCCGTCGGAGGTGATGGCAGTGACGGTAATATTCAGCCGTTTACCCAATTCCGGCGCTTCCGCCCGTATGGAGGTCAGCCCGACACCCTTCTGGTATAGAGAGCCGTTCAGCGACCAAGTGATGTTGGAAGAGTTGATGTCCGATATGTAGCTTTCGGCAGTGATAGTGATCGCTTGTCCCGGTGAAGGATTGTCGGTCGAAAGTACCAGGTTTATTCCTTGGACGGAAGTCGGCACGCCTTGGGCGACAACCAAAGAGATTGGCAGGAGAACGAACAGTGTTATCAATCGTTTCATTGGCTTTATTTTATCAGTATCACTTGCTTGGTGCCAATCCTCCACCTGGCGCACGGACCCCGTCAACATTCAAGGGTGATGTTTTTTCCGGCAACCGCATAGTCGCGCCGCCAATGCTCGTAACCTTCTTTCCACCTGCAATCGAGGAAATGGGCATACCTGTCTTTTCCTCGGTCCGTAGCATGAAGAAGATGGCGACAATGCCTAGAGTGAGTTGCGGCAACCATTGGAGAAAAGGTATCAATCCAATGATCCATGAAGAAAGCATCGTCGCCAACCTTCTGCCGTTGAACACGCCCATGCCGGCGATCCAGAAATAAATTGCGGCAACGCCCCAAAATATCGTGCCCACAACATCTTCTGCTCCGGGTATCAAGCCGACCAGATCAAGAACCAGCGCTATCCCCCCAAGGACGATCAACGTTCC
>CAYHFU010000088.1:0-2832 GCA_964355985.1 uncultured Candidatus Saccharibacteria bacterium
TAAGGGTAAAGCGTACAAGAATGTAATTTGCCTGGGACACATTCTCGACGCGAAAGGGGCTAAGATGTCGAAGTCCAAAGGCAATGTCGTTGACCCGATTTTGGCCATGAATAAATACGGGGCGGACGCATTGAGATTTTGGATGTATTCGGTCAATCAGCCGGGGGACTCGAAGAATTTCGATGAGAAAACGGTGGACGAGGTTGTGAAGAAAGTGTTCAATCTGGCGGGGAATGTGTTGGTTTTCTACAAACTATACGCGGGGGATGAAAGTAAGAATGAAAAAGTAAAAAGTAAAATTACAAAGAAAAAAGCAAAAATAGAATCGCAAAACATACTGGACAGATGGATTGAGAGCAGATTGAATCAATTGATCGGGACGGTGACGGAAGGATTGGACGGTTACAAATTCTTCGAGCCGGCGAGGGCGGTGAGGGAATTCATCGCGGATTTGTCGCAGTGGTATTTGAGGAGGTCGCGCGAACGATTCAAGGAAGAGGGAGAGGACAAAGAAGTGGCAATTGAGATGATGAGGCATATATTGGTAACACTGGCGAAGGTGATGGCGCCGATGATGCCTTTCTTCGCGGAGTATCTGTATAAGGAAGCAGGCGGCGAACTGGAGAGTGTGCATTTGGAGGAGTGGCCGGAGGGAGGGGAAGTCGATCCGCAATTGATTGGAAACATGGAAAAGGTGAGGGTGATCGCGTCCTTGGGACTGGAGGCGAGGATGGCGGCAAAGATAATCGTGAGACAGCCGCTCGGAAAACTCAAAGTTAAAATCTCAAATCTCAAATCTGGAGACAAAAAGTCGCAATTTGATTCGGACATGATTGAATTGATTAAAGATGAGGTGAACATGAAGGAGGTGACATTCAATGATTCAATCGAAGGCGAAGTGGAACTGGACACTACGATCACGCCGGAACTGAAAGAAGAGGGTGAACTGCGCGAACTTATGAGGAAAATACAGGACATGAGGAAAAAGAAGGGGTTGTCGGTGGGAGATGCGGCGAAGTTGACGGTGACGGCGGAATTAAAGGCGTTGGCGGATAAGTACGGCGATGAAATCAAAAAGGCGACGGGGCTGTCAGAAATACATGTTGGGGAGGTGTTGGGATTGGAGTAAAATCCATCGCAATGCACGAAATAAGAACTACTTACGGATTCATCATAGGGTCGAAGGGGCGTGGGGAGGCGGACAAAGTGCTGTCGGTTTTTACTAGGGATTTTGGGTTGGTAACGGCGACGGCGCTCGGAATAAGATTGGGGAAATCGAAACTGCGGCACCATGTTCAAGACTACGCGTTCGGGGAGTACTCGTTCGTGAGGGGGAAGGAGTTTTGGCGGCTCACTGATGCACAAGAGGGCACGCTACCGGATTCAAACGATTCGCTCGAACTCATGGCGAGAATCGCTTCGATACTTAGGCGACTACTTCACGGGGAGGAGGCGCATGGGGAATTGTTCGATTGCGTTTGGGCGTGCAAACAATTCCTGGACGAAAATAATCAAATCAATACGGAAAAACTGGCGACGCTGGAGTCGCTTACGGTGGGGAGGATGCTCTATTGGCTAGGGTATATGGGGGATGACAAAGAATTGGATGGGTGTTTGAGGTCGGTTGAAATCACGGATGAGTTGCTCGAGGCCTTGAATGAAAAGCGGGCGGCGCTGAACGGGCACATCAATAAGGCACTAAGAGAGTCGCAGTTGTGAAAATGCACCACGCTATTTTTTTTGGGAAACCAGATGTTTTTTGATTGATTCCACATACCGGTTGTACAACGGTTCGAACTCTTTGGCGGATTTGTAGAAGATGTAGTTGTCCTCGTCGAAATCGTATTCGTGCACAAGGATGTTCCTCAAATTGGCGCTTTTCGTGAAGCTCGGCAAGAGTTGTTCTTCCAATACCCCGAGCGAAACCATCCGCCTGAAGGATTCTTTGTATGTATCCGGCGTCTCGCCGCCCAATTCGGCGATGATGTGGGCGTTAAGATCACTTGCAAGCTCGACGATCAGTTGGAAGTTCCTTTCGGCGCTACGGACGACGGTGAATTGCTTTTTGAACTCGGAAAACGGCATATCGAGGAGTGATTTGAGCTCCGACAAAAGAGTCTTCATCTGCTCTAATTTTTTCAGAATGAGGTCGTTAGACATGGTTTTGCATCATTACGCGTTCACGCATGCGACGGAACTTGGCGGTGTTTTGGTATTCCTTAAAAGCGTGAACTTTGTATCTGATGAAATCAAAATCACTTCCTTCAACCAGTTTGCCTCTCTTCGCGACCTCGAATTTCAAAATAGGCGAAGCGACAGAAAGGTCCACCAAGTCTACACGATCTTCGTTGAGCTTGAATTTATTGGCCAGATATTCTGACAACATGGACCGTTCCTCGAGTGAAAGCGGTTTGCCGGAAAACGCACCGAAATCGTAGTCGGAAAGGGCGGTGGCTCTGCCGGTCACTTGGGAACCAAATGCGATTATTAAAGGCTTTTCCATGCGCTAATGGTAGCACTTATCTGGCTTCTGGCAAACAACGAAAAATCCCCATGAAGCTACAGGCCGGGAATGACCGGATGGACAGGTCAAGAAATCGCGTTTAGAGGAGATGGAGGTGGTCTCGCGGCGGAATCCGTAGTAAAATAAAGGCCGTGCCGCAGGAAGACAAGAGCAGAATAGACGAACTCCAGAAGTCCCTTTATTCGAGGGGCGCGCCGGATGTGCGCACACGGAGAAAACTGCGGTTTGGGGATATGAATACGGAAGTGCAGAGCGCGTGGGAGAGGCCGAAGGACGAGGCGCCAAAGACGGAACTTAACAAAAAATAC
>CAYHFU010000089.1:0-2829 GCA_964355985.1 uncultured Candidatus Saccharibacteria bacterium
GACCGGTATTGATTGCATTCAAGTAAAAGGGCCTGAGGAGACCAAGGAATTGATCCGCGGCTGGCTTAACTAACGCTGAGCGAACCCGCCTTCCAAAACACTTATGAGAAGTCTGGTATCCCCTTCCCTAGCTCCGTAAGCGGAACCCATAACAACGAACGCGATCGGTTCATTGTTGATTTTCAAGATCGTAAGCATCGTCTCTCCAGCCTCGGGCGTGCGACCGGTCTTGCCGCCGATGAATCGCGGATCGGAGACGAACGGGTGCGTGCTCTTGAAAACATGACTGCCGTGATCGCTCGTAGTCGCGACCGATGATTCCGGCACGCGCGTCAATTCAAGGATGTCCGACCTGGATTTGTACAGATATTCGGCAATGGCGAAAATACCGCGCGCGGTCGCCATGTTGAGCGGACTCAGTCCCGTTGGATCGGCAAAGTTAGCCTGCGGCGCGCCGACTTCCCAAGCGTATCCGGACATCAGTTCCAAGAATTTACCGCGGTCGCTCGAAGAAGCTATGGCTTCGGCGGCTATATTCGAGGAATCTAGAAGCAACGGGTAGAGCATTTCATTCAAGACAAACTTCTCCCCGGCGCCAATACCGCTTGCGTCGGGCGAAGTCGAGGCTTCGACCGCGGTGATTTCAATCACGGTCGTGGACGCCATGGTATCGGTCGCCACGATCGCGGTTATGAGTTTCGACATTGAAGCCACGGGCATCTTCTTGTCGGCGTTCTTTTCCGCCAATATCTTGCCTGTAGCCACATTGCCTATGAGATACGCTCTGGCCGTCAAGAGTCGCAACGGATCCGCGGGAGTTTCCGGGGCTTTTCGACTTTGCGAAGTCGGAGTCGCAGGTACTGTTTTGCCTGCTCCAAAGAAAGTCGCGTCGGGAGTAGTCGGTTTTTCATTTACCAGAATTGAGATTCCGCCAAATTGACCGCTATCGGTTTTTCCGTCGCGAGCGGAGCGAATAGCCGCCGCGGCCGCGACCAATAGTACGGCAATCAAGATGACTCTGAAAAGATTTTTCTTGTCTTCAATCATCATTTCACTTTTCGAACAATATCGGTATCTCCACGGCGGCGTCATTCTCGGGCAAGTCAGACGGATTGCTCTTTTGGAATATCACAGCGCCCCTCTCATTGTAAGTTCCCGGCTCTATGATCGTCGGCTTTTCAAACTTGATCGTTCCCTCAAAAGGCGTGAACTCCGTAGTCATCCAATCTTTATCTTCCGCCGGCCGCGCGGTGGCATAACCCTCTCCTATTATGAGCCCGTCCCAATTGACGACCGTCACGGGAAAAGTTGCCTCAAAATACCACTGCCCTCGCGCCGCGCCGGTAACTTTCAAAGACGATGATATTTTGGTACCCGGCTGCGGATAGTAAACTTTGATGATGTCGGACAGATCTTCATTTGCCGGCTTGGGATTTCCATTGCCTTGAATGAAAACAATGGCGACGATGACCGCAACGATGATTACTATTACGAAGAGTGCTTGTTGATACCTGCGCATGAACTGATTATCTCACAACATTTGATAATGCGGAAATTCACCGTCTCTGGTATAGTATATTGACAACCATGCAACGAACTTACGCGAAAGATTTGAGATCCTTGGTCGGCAAAGAGGCGACTGTATGCGGCTGGGTGGATGTGCGACGCGACCACGGCAAGCTCATATTCATAGACTTGCGCGACATGACCGGCAAAGTGCAGTCCGTGGCGTTGCCGAATAACAAAGAAGCGCACGAGGTAGCCGGTAAAGTCAGGCCGGAGTGGGTAGTTATGGCGACCGGCATCGTCAATAAAAGGCCGGAGAAAATGATTTCCAAGAATAAAGAAACTGGCGAAATCGAGCCCAACGGGGACATTGAGTTGGAGTTGAAGAAGTTGGAAGTCTTGAATGAGGCCGAGACTCCCCCGCTTGATGTCAGAGGCGACGGCAAGGAGGTCGGCGAGGATGTGCGTCTGAAGTACCGTTACCTCGACCTGCGTCGCCCGAGGATGCAAAAAAACATCCGCAACCGCTTCAAGGCGACGCAATTCACGCGCAACTGGTTCGCCAATGAAGGATTCACCGAGATAGAGACGCCGAACATGTCCGCCACCACGCCGGAAGGTTCGCGCGACTTCGTCGTGCCTTCGCGGCTCGAGAACGGCAAGTTCTATTCCCTGCCGCAATCCCCCCAGCAATACAAACAGCTTCTCATGGCCGCCGGGTTCGAGAAATATTTCCAATTCGCGCGCTGTTTCCGCGACGAGGACACGCGCGGCGACCGCCAGCCAGAATTCATTCAACTCGATATGGAAATGAGTTTCGTCGAGAGAGAGGACGTTATGGTGATGAATGAACGCGCCCTGATTGATTTGGTCAAGAATGTTTACCCTCAAAAGAAGATTCAAGAAATTCCCTTTCCACGAATGACTTACAAAGAAGTCATGGAAAAATACGGTTCGGACAAGCCGGACATCAGAAAAGATAAAAACGATCCGGACCTTTTGGCCTTTCTATGGGTCATTGACTTTCCTTTCTTTGAGAAAGACGAGGAAGCCGGCGGTTGGACTTTCAGTCACAACCCGTTCTCGGCGCCGAAACCGGAATACATAGACGATCTCCTGAATAAAAAGAACATCGAGAAGATTCTCACTACTCAATATGACGTAGTCATGAACGGTTACGAGATTGGCGGCGGCAGTATCAGAAATCACCGCTCCGAAGCGCTGAAGAAAGTTTTTGAAATCATGGGTTACGAAGAAGAGCGCATCGTCAAGAATTTCGGCCACATGCTCGCGGCGCTTGATTCCGGTACGCCACCCCACGGC
>CAYHFU010000090.1:0-2806 GCA_964355985.1 uncultured Candidatus Saccharibacteria bacterium
CGCAAGCTCCTCGCGGAGGACTGTTCTCGCCTGCGGGCGCGGCTATCGTTAATAATAAGCATCCATTCATCCCTTTGTTTTTCCGACAGTTGTTTAGAATCTTTGACGCCCTTAAATTTTCTCAGTGCCCCATTCGACTTTATCGCAAAGGCGCCCACGGCGACGGGACCAGCCAAGGGACCGCGACCGGCTTCGTCAATGCCTATTAGGATTTCGTTTTTTGCCACCTTTGAATTATACTTCAGAAACATGAGTAAGTTCACCCACCTCCATACGCACTCCCACTATTCCCTGTTGAATGCTTTGCCGAAGGTAGACGAGCTTGTTGCCGCGGCCAAGGGACACGGGATGGGGGCACTAGCCTTGACGGACAACGGCAATCTCTATGGCGCGATAGAGTTTTACAAGGAATGCAAAAAGAAGGAGATAAAGCCGATAATTGGAGTTGATTTTTATATCGCCGCGCGGACGAGGCACGACAAAGACGCAGGTATTGATAATCGCAGAAGTCGACTGGTTTTACTTGCCCAGAATGAGGCCGGGTACAAGAATCTTTTGAAACTAGTGACGGCGTCGCATCTAGAAGGATTTTATTACAAGCCGAGGATTGATCGTGAACTTTTGGAAAAACATAATGACGGACTCGTCGCGATCTCTCCTTCATTCTCCGGGGACATCGCCCAATCTTTGAAAGGCCGCACCCAAGACAAAGCCAGAGAATTCGCTGATTACTACAAGGGCGTATTCGGCGACCGCTTCTTCGTCGAAATAACCAAACATCCCGAGATTGAAAATCACGAGGCGAACATGAAGAAGCTGGTTGATTTTTCCAAGAATGAAAAGCTGGCCGTATTGGCGGCGCACGACATATTTTATTTGAAACCGGAGGATCGAGATGCACGCGAAACATTGCTTCTGGTCAATTCGCATTCGGACTCTTCGGACCGAGCTTCGGCTTCGGACGACGAGGAAGACTTTTCTTTCATAGCACCCGAACGAGCCGTTGAATTATTCAGGGACTTGCCGGAAGCCCTGGCGAATACGGAGAAAGTCGCGGACATGTGTAACCTGGAATTGACTCTGGGCAAGTGGGTATTTCCCGATTTCAAACTTGAAAGCGGCAAGAACGCGGACGATGAATTGCGTTATCTGGTGTTTGAAGGATTCGGTCGGCGGGATATTAAAAAGAGCGATGAATTGGAGAAACGCGCCGAATACGAATTGGGAGTCATCAAGACCAAAGGATACGCGCCTTACTTCCTGGTCGTGGCAGACTTGCTCCGATTTTCGAGAGAAAACGGCATATTGAGCAACATCAGGGGTTCGGTTTCGGGATCGCTCGTCACTTATTTGGCCGGGATTACCAATGTAAATCCGATCACATACGAAATCCCATTCGAGAGGTTCCTGAATCCTGACAGGCCATCGCCGCCGGACATTGACATGGACTTTGCCGACGACAGGCGCGACGAGGTCATTGATTACGCCAGGAAAAAATACGGAGCCGACAAAGTGGCGCAAATAGGAACCTTCGGCACGATGATGGCGAGGGGGTCGGTGCGAGATGTAGCGCGCGCGATGGGGTTCCCTTTTGAGACGGGCGACAAGATCGCGAAATTGATACCGATGGGCTCGCAAGGGTTCCCCATGACGATCGAACGCGCGTTTGAAGAGGTTGCTGAATTGAAAGCGTTGTACGGCAAGGACATTGAAGTTAAGAAAATACTCGATATGGCGAAGAAGATAGAAGGCTGCGCGCGACACATCGGCGTGCATGCGGCCGGCGTGGTTATTTCTCCAAGCGATATCGTCAATTTCACACCACTACAGTTTGATCCTAAAGGTGAAGGCAAGATCATTACGCAATATGACATGTACTCGATCGAAGAGGCAGGGTTGCTCAAATTCGATTTCTTGGGATTGAAGAACCTGACGATCATTTCAGATACTATCGATAGGATTGGGAAGATTGAAAACACAACTCTCGACATAGATAAAATCCCCGTTGACGACAAAAAGACTTTTGAAATGCTGGCACGCGGCGAAACGGCGGACCTCTTCCAATTGAACGGTGACGGCATGACTAGATTCCTGAAGGATCTACGGCCAACCGCCATTCACGACATAAACGCGATGGTGGCTCTGTATCGTCCGGGGCCGATCCAATTCATTCCGGACTACATAGCGCGCAAACACGATCCGAAATTGATCAAATATCTCGATCCGGCGTTGGAAAAAATACTGAAGAAAACTTACGGGATTTTGGTTTATCAGGACGATCTCCTCATCATGGCGCACGACCTGGCAGGTTACAGCTGGTCGGAGGTGGACAAGTTCAGAAAAGCAGTAGGCAAAAAGATCCCGGCGGAGATGGCGAAACAGAAAGACAGATTTATTGACGGTTGCATCGAGCACAGTAAATGGAGCAGGAAGAAGGCGGAACAGGTCTGGAAATGGTTCGAGCCGTTCGCGGCTTACGCTTTCAACAAGGCGCATTCGGTGTCTTACGGCTGGGTAGCGTATCTGACGGCGTATTTGAAGGCACATTACCCGGAAATATACCTCTCGGCGGTGCTTTCGTCGGAGTCGGGTGATACGGAGAAAGTAGCGGAGACGATAGCGGAGTGCAAACGCATCGGGATTCCCGTGTTGCCGCCGGATGTCAACGAAAGTTACAGTCAATTCACCGTCATTAAAGCGGCACCGCGCCCTCTCGGCGATAGCAGCTCCTCCGTCTCGTCGCAACCTACTACCGGAGGACTGCTCTCGCCAGCGGGCCCGGCTGACGCGTAAATAATAACGACAC
>CAYHFU010000091.1:0-2718 GCA_964355985.1 uncultured Candidatus Saccharibacteria bacterium
ATTATAAAAAAGAAGAGCTGCCGATTCACACCGCAGAAAAGATACACGAAAACGCGGCGTTATGGAACTATGCGAAGTTTTCTGCGGTCGCCGACCACGACCCGTCGAAGATCGAGGAATTACAGCGCAGGCACATTCCCTGCTCAAACGCCGATAAGGTAAACGTCCTCGGTAACCGAATTCAAATCAAGGAACTCTTATTCCAAAACCGCCTTTTCATCTCGTCTCGCTGCGTTAACCTTATCCGCGATCTTGAGGCGGCGACTTGGAGCTCCGACCCGAAAAAGGCGAATCTTGGAGAAATTGACGAGACACAATGCACGTGGGGACACTTTGACGCCGAAGCGGCTTTGCGGTACCTTGTGAGAAGATATATGGAAATCGTTGAAGACGCCGACGACGAAGACGAGTCGGGCGAATGGATACTTAAAAACGGAGTATATCAATGATTTGTGTCGGTGACGTTGAAAGAGACGTTCTTGAAATCCTCCAGAAAGCTCCGGGGACAAGCGGTTACTACACCGAGCAAAAGCTGAGAACGGCTCTTCAGGAGTGTTTTGACTACGTCGCTACCAAAATGTTTGATGCGCAGACGGGCGGCTGGCTCGACGATATCAGGTATTTTGATACCACGACAGGAGACTCCGTTATCAAGCTTCCGGCAAACATGGCACTTCTCAAAGTCGTGAGGTACAAGGTCAATACCGCATATGTGCCGCTCGAATATGACAAGCAAGAAAAAGACTCTCAGGTCGGCCCGTCGGACGGCTACACGCAACAGCCTAGCCGGTATCGCCTGGTCGGGGACAGCATTTACTTTAACCCGGCGCTTTATGAAGGCGGCGCGAACTATTTGCAGCTTGAGCTGACCTGTTACCCGCCGCGCTTCATGAGCAAGCTTGATTCCATCGATTCCCGTTGGAATCCATGCTTTCGAAATTACATCAAATACCGCACGGCGAGCATTTTGGTGAGCCACAAGCGAGATTTCACTCCCCCTTGGCAGCAATTTGAGGCAGAGTGGAAAGAAGAAACGATTAAATTGATCGACAAGAGAGTGATAACAGAAGGTTTTACGAGACCGTTTGGAGGGTGAAATGGAAACCAAAGATTTTGGTTGGGCGATAAGAAAGATCAAAGAAGGTTACAAGGTATACCGTTCGGGATGGAACGGCAAAGGCATGTGGCTTCATTTGCAGGTTCCTGATTCAGGAAGCAAAATGGGTCTTCCGTATATCTATATAAATACGGTGAACGGTGAACTTGTTCCGTGGATCGCATCTCAAAACGATCTATTGTCAGAAGATTGGTATATCGCGGGATAAAAAACCCGCCTGGAATAGAGCCGAGGCGGGCGCAGGAAGAAGTGAGCTTCGAAAAGACGTGTATTTATAGGATAGCATACCCATGGCAACGGCACACTACCCCGAGTCCATTTGGTCTCCGTATCATAAATGGTTTGTTGAGCTTGGATATCCGTTGCTTGACATAAATGAGTACCGCGACGGCTCTTGGGAAATAATTCAATGGATGAAATATCCGGTTATTCCGGCCGAAGCCCCCTTTCAGGCTGTGCTCACCGGAAAAAACGGAGGAATCCAAAATACTGAAATAAATAAGGGGTTTATTCGACAATACCTCAAAAAGCTCGACATGTACCAAAAAGACTTTTGGGACGATCAAGACCAGCACGAAAAAGAAATCGATGTTGAGCACGAATCCCGACTGCGTCACGAGGACGAGATTGCCACTAGGGCGACCGAAGCCATCACGAGAAACCCCGACCTTATGGAGAGAATAGCGAGAAATGGGCTTGTGGAGATGAGGCCAGAGCGCATTTTTCGTCATATACCATCACACCATTTCAGGTAAGGAACCACCGCAATGAAATTTATCGTCGCCGCTTGCCCGCTTGCGCAGATTTTTCAGGAAAAGCATCACGGCCGGCTCATGGAAGCTCCGGAATCGATGTTTATGAGCGAATACGAAGGCCAAAAGATCAGTATTGACGTTCTTTGGTCGTCGGGGATGTACTCGTTTACTCTTGGTCAGCCGCATCCAATCGACGGCCGAAACGGAACGGACAAATGCCGGGATATCAACGGCATGATGGAATGGTTGTGTGGTGGTCCGGACGGCGGACGAAACCAGGAAACCGACCTTTACGGAATCGCCGATATCGGCATCGATGACGCGGCGGCCAGTAAGCTCACGGAATTGATCGTCACGGCGTCATTTCTCGGCAAAAAACTTGACCTACCCACAGACATCAAAGCAAAATTTGACGAGGGGGTAAAGGCGGCCGGCAAAAGATCCGAATATAGGGTCATGAGAGAAATCAAGAACAAAAACGACACCTACGAGGCGCAGGTGAGGCAGGCGAAGGAATCGGGCCACGACTACATACCGTCAACCGTCGAATGGCTTTGCCGCTACGCAATCCGCAAAGAAATCGAGGAACGCGACAAACGGCGCAAGGCGTTCATGGATACGATGCTTGCAAACACCCTTGAAACAGCACTCGGGAGAGAGCCTACATAATGGCCGACAAGAACGACAACCTGATTAGGGTCGACGACAATATTGACAAAGGGGTGAACCTTTTTACCCCTAATTTCGGGCCGGTTATCACCCTATCGGGGAACTCGTATAATGTCAGCCAAGGGATTAATCACGGGATAGGCCCGAGGTTTGGATTTTCTCTCAAGATCGGAAGAG
>CAYHFU010000092.1:0-2710 GCA_964355985.1 uncultured Candidatus Saccharibacteria bacterium
TGAGATCCTGAAAATTAATAACGTATTTAAAAGATGAAAAACTCCAATAAAAATGTGCTACAATAGCCACTGACTCCAAAAACGCAAATGGTCAGGAAGTGGTTTTCATTCATCGGCAGGGAAATACGCGGCTTGCACGAGGCCGCTTATCTTTTGGCGTTCTTCGCGCTGTCGTCGCAGATTCTCGCGCTCGTCCGCGACAAGCTCCTCGCCTACACATTCGGCGCCAGTCACCAACTGGATGTTTATTACGCCGCTTTTCGCATACCCGACTTGCTTTTCGCTTCCGTCGGCTCGCTCGTATCCGCTTCCATCCTCCTCCCGTACTTTATCGAACGGTTCGGGCGCGGTTCCGAAGAGGGTAAATCGTTCTCGAATTCAATATTTACGGTTTTCTTTTCTTTGATGACGGTCACCGCCGCGGTCGTCTTTCTTATCGCACCATGGCTCGTACCGAAACTCATTCCGGGATTTTCCAATGATCCGTACTTGCCGCAATTGGTGACTTCCGTGCGAATAATGATCTTGTCCCCGTTATTCATGGGTCTCTCCAACCTATTTTCCTGTCTGACTCAGATGCGTCACCGCTTTCTCGTATACGGCGCCAGTCCCGTGGTCTACAACCTCGGCATTATCGCCGGCGTACTCCTCATTTACCCGATTACCGGCATCACTGGTCTGGCCGTTGGCGTCGCCATAGGCGCGTTCCTGCACATGGCCATACAGGTGCCTTTCTTGTCGCACGAAGGCTTGGCGCCGAAATTTACCGGGATCGTAGAATGGGTGAAGGTGAAAAGCATAGCCTTGAATTCATTGCCGCGCATGCTCACCCTCTCGGCGAATCAACTGGCCTCCTTCGTTCTCGTCGCCATTGCCTCGCTCATGGTACCGGGCTCGATATCGGTGTTTGCTCTCGCTCACAACTTGCAGGGTGTGCCCTTGACCATCATCGGCACCAGTTATTCTTCGGCGGTCTTCCCGACTCTCTCGCGCCTGTACTTCGAAAACAACAAGAATGAATTCCTGGAAAAAATGATCACCTCCGCCCAACACATTATATTCTGGTCAATGCCGATCATGGTCCTTTTCATCGTTCTCCGCGCTCAGATCGTGCGCACCGTCCTCGGCGCTGGCGCCTTCGATTGGGCGGATACGCGGCTCACGGCGGCGATGCTGGCGTTGTTTGTCATATCGACGATAGGGCAGAGCATGGTGATACTTTTTGTGCGCGCTTTCTACGCCGAAGGCAAAACGGCGCGACCGCTCTGGATAAACGTGATTTCCGCGACATCAATAGTCATCCTTGGCTACGCTCTGACCAAGATCTATTACGCTTGGCCGGTGTTCAGATATTTTATCGAAGAATTGCTGAAAGTGAGCGGACAAGCGGGCACGAGCGTGCTCGTTCTCGGGCTCGCTTATTCGATCGGCGTCACGGTCAACCTAATTCTTCACTGGTGGGTTTTCCATCGCTCGTATCCGGCTTTCACTCGACCCGTGTTCGCGACTTTCTATCATAGTTTCGCCGCCTCGGTCATTATGGGATACGCGGCCTTTCTCTCCTTGCGCGTTTTCAATGTCGTCTTTCCGTTGACCAAAGTTTGGGGAGTCTTCATGCAAGGATTCTCGGCGGGCGTATTTGGCCTCGCGGTCGGCGTGGTCGTGCTGATGCTCTTGAAGAACAAAGAACTCCATGAAGTTTGGCGTATTATTCACCGCAAGATCTGGAAAGCGTCGATACCTCCAGCAGAGGTGGAGAGGATGTAACACTTACATGAATACTAAGAACATTCGCAACTTCTCGATCATTGCGCACATTGACCACGGCAAGTCTACTTTGGCGGACAGGATGCTGGAGGCGACTGGTACCATAGAGAAGCGCAAGATGCAGGCGCAAGTGCTGGATTCGATGGAGTTGGAGAGGGAACGAGGTATCACTATCAAGCTACAGCCGGTGAGGATGAAATGGTCCGCGCCCATCGCCGACACCTTCCCTCCGCGAGCCAATCGCAACCCGCTGGTAGGGCTCGCTACGGGAAGTGTCGGCTCCGGCGCGGCTGACGAATTCATACTGAACTTGATAGACACGCCCGGGCACATTGATTTCTCGTACGAAGTCTCGCGCGCACTGAAGGCCGTTGAGGGTTCGATTTTACTCGTTGACGCCACCCAGGGAGTTCAGGCGCAGACTTTGACGACGTTGAACATGGCACGCGAGGCAGGATTGGTAATCATTCCTGTAGTTTCCAAGATTGATTCACCACTCGCACAGACCGAAGAAACCGTCAAAGAAATCAGTCAGTTATTGAATTGTCCGGAGAACGAGGTATTAAAAGTGTCAGGAAAGACGGGGGAAGGAGTTGAAAATCTTTTAAATGAAATCGTAAAACGAATACCACCCCCTTCAACCTCCGTTGAGACGCGCAGGCGAGAACAGTCCTCCGCGAGGATCCGCCAGCTGGCGGATCGACGAGACGGAGGAGCTGTTGTCGCCGAGAGTGGCTCGCCGCGCGTGTCCAGTGATGAATTCCGGTCTCTTGTTTTCGATTTCCAATACTCCAATCACACAGGAATTATCGTTTATATCCGCGTAATTTCCGGCTCCGTCTGCAAACGCGACAAGTTGCAGTTCAAAGTCGCCGGCAAAACATTCGAGGCAATAGAGGTCGGGATATTCATGCCCGATGAAACCCCCGCCGAATCCATCAAT
>CAYHFU010000093.1:0-2674 GCA_964355985.1 uncultured Candidatus Saccharibacteria bacterium
CTTCTCCTGCGCCCTGATGCGCTCATGCGCTTTTGCCTCAATCTGCCTGATGCGCTCTCTGGTGACGCCAAATTCGCGGCCGACTTCTTCGAGAGTGTGCGTGATGCCGTCGAGAAGTCCGTGGCGCATCTCGAGAATGCGGCGCTCCTTTTCGGTGAGATCGTTCAGGATCGAGCGGATCTGGTCGCGCAATATTCTCTGGGAAGACTCCTGCTCGGGAGAGAGTATCTTGTCGTCGGGGATGAAATCCTTGAGCGTGGACTTGCCATCATCGTCGTCGCCGACCGAATCTTCGAGCGAAACCACGTTTTGCTCGATCTTCTCTATCTGGTAAATCTTCTCCACAGCAATGCCCATCTCCGTCGAGATCTCGTCCGGCAATGGCTCGCGGCCCAATTCTTGCGAAAGACGCCTCACCACCTGTTTGTACTTCGCTATCGTCTCCACCATGTGGACAGGCACGCGGATCGTGCGCGACTGGTCGGCCAAGGCACGCGTGATCGCCTGACGAATCCACCATGTCGCGTAGGTCGAAAACTTGAATCCTTTGGTCCAATCAAACTTGTCAACCGCGCGGAATAGGCCGAGGTTACCTTCTTGGATGAGGTCGAGAAGGGTGAGATCCGGCGAACGGCCGACATATTTCTTGGCGATGGATACGACCAAACGCAAGTTCGCCTTGGCCAATATACCTTTTGCTTCGTCGTCGCCCAACTGTATGCGTTTGGCCAACTCCTTTTCCTGCGAAGCGTTAATCAGTGGATATTGTCCGATCTCTTTCAGGTACATCTGTATGGAGTCAAAAGCGGAATCAGGACCTCCACGCGTATAATGCGGCACCTGCTTTTTCTCCTTTTCCTTTAACTCTTCGATTTCAAGCAAACCACCGCCTTCAAGCACATCGACGCTCGCGGTCGTGAATTTACTATACAGATCGTCCAACTGCAGTATGTTGTTCTCTATCTGCGGAAATTCCTTGAGTATCTCGTCGTAAGTCACGAATCCCCTATCTCGCCCTTTGGTTATGAGCTTGTTTGCCTTTAGGTCAAATTCCTTCGCGCTTTCCACCTTCGTCTTGGGCGCGATCTTTTTTACCGCGGATTTCCCATGATTTTTCTCTTTCCTTGAATGAGATGCCTGCCTATTTGACCTTGAAGAGCGGTTATTGGCGTGCGAATCGCCACGGCCAGTTGAACGATTCCTCGCTCCACCGGCTTTTGACGGCTTTTTGCTCGATCTGCTTTTCTTTGTGGACATTTATTTGATGCGTTGATATTACGACACTTACGACTAAATATCCAGCGTCGCCAGCTTGGCGTTGGACTGGATGAAAGACTTTCTCGCGGGCACATCGTCACCCATCAACATGTCAAAGACTTTGTCGGCTTCCGATGCGTCTTCGACTGTTACCTGTTTCAGTATACGACGGGAGGGGTCCATTGTGGTCTCCCACAACTCGTCGGCGTTCATTTCTCCGAGACCTTTGTATCTTTGGATTGAGACGCGCTCGGTAACAGACCCGCGCCCGTCGCCGACACCTTCCCTCCGCGAGCCAATCGCATCCCGCTGGTAGGGCTCGCTACGGGAAGTGTCGGCTCCGTGCGCGGCTGTCGCATTATTGGCTTCTGCGGCTTCGAGGAGGCGTTCTTTGTCGGATTCCAATTCATTCGGCGTTTCATTCATGGACACTTGCTCATCAAATCCTTTGCCGAGTGATTTGACTTTTTCCTCCTCAGTGTAGAAATACAAAATTTCCTTGCCTCTTTTGACTTTGTAAAGTGGCGGCTGGGCGATGTAGACATGGCCGCTGTCAATCAATGGACGGAAATAGCGGTAGAGCAAGGTGAGAATGAGGGTGCGGATGTGGGCACCATCGACATCGGCATCGGTGGCGAGAATGATTTTGTGGTAGCGCAGGCGGGTGATGTCGAAGGTGTCGCTGATGGCGGTACCCAGGGCCAATACCAGATTTTTGATCTGTTCGGAAGAGAGCATACGGTCGAGACGAGCGCGTTCAATGTTCAATATCTTGCCGCGCAAAGGTAGGATGGCTTGGATGCGCCTGTCTCTACCTTGTTTTGCGGTTCCGCCGGCGGAATCTCCTTCCACGATGAAGAGTTCGGATTCGGCGGGGTCGCCGGATTGACAATCGGCAAGTTTACCCGGAAGAGTCATGCCTTCAAGAGCGCCTTTGCGTAGAACCGAATCCTTGGCAGCTTTGGCGGCCTTGCGTGCTTTCATCGCCAGGACAACCTTGCTTATGATCGCGCGCGCGTCTTCAGGATTCTCCTCGAGGAACGAGCTGAAGCCGTCACCAAATACGGTATTTACGGCACTTTGCGCTTCGACGCTACCGAGTTTGGCTTTTGTCTGTCCTTCAAATTGAATCTCTCTCAATTTGACCGAGATAACAGCAGTCAAACCTTCGAGTGCATCATCACCTGTAAATGTCTCCTCGCCGTTTTTTGCCAAATTATTATTCTTGGCGTAGTTATTGAGCGTGCGGGTGAGAGCGGTTTTGAAACCGGTTACATGCGTACCGGCTTCCGGATTGTAAATGTTGTTTGCGAAAGGCAGTATGCGCGAGGTGACATCGTCGGCGTATTGGAGCGCGACCTCCACGGACTCGACCCCTTCGGCGCCTTTATCCACATAAAAGATGTTTTTATGAGCC
>CAYHFU010000094.1:0-1309 GCA_964355985.1 uncultured Candidatus Saccharibacteria bacterium
GCAGCTCCTCCGTCTCGTCGCAAGCTCCTCGCGGAGGACTGCTCTCGCCTGCGAGCGAGGCTATCGCGTAAAAATAATCATGTCGAAATTTCAAATAACAGTCCTTGGGATATTCATTATCGCGATCATAGCCGGGGTGGTGGCTTTCGCGACTTACAAGGGTAGCGGAGGAGAGAACACACAGTTGCCGCCTATAACCGTTTGGGGGACTTTTCCGGAGGAGACCTTCAACAAATATGTTGCGTGGGTGAATCAAACCCTCTCTTTACCCCTTTCCGTGAGCTATGTTCAGAAAAATCAAAACTCATTCTCGCAAGAATTCATCGCGGCACTGGCGAGAGGACAAGGTCCCGACGCGATACTTTTACCAGTTGACATGCTATTGCCACATCTCGACAAGATAACGCCGATACCTTACGAGGCCTTGCCGGCGAGGACTTTCATGGACTCTTATATCAACGAAGCGCAAATCTATGCGACTGAGAGCGGCACATTGGCGATACCTTTTGCGGTAGATCCGCTCATAATGTACTGGAACAAAGACTCGTTCGCCTCGGCGGGATTGCCCACATATCCGCGCTATTGGGATGAATTTGGGCCCTTGAATAAAACGCTGACGAGCTTGGATCAAAATGGAAACATCAGAAGGTCGGCGATAGCGATGGGCGATTTCACCAATGTGGCGAACGCGCGGGAACTCCTGGGTACTTTATTGCTTCAAGCCGGCAATTCGATAACGGTTCAAAATTCCGACGGCACGATTGAGAGCGCACTCTCTACCAGTGCCCGAATAGATCCGTCTTCGGCGGTGCGATTCTTCACGCAGTTTGTAAACCCGAGCGACGCCAACTATTCATGGAACAGGGGAATGCCCAATTCAAAGACGGCTTTCTTGTCGGGCACTCTCGCTACCTATTTTGGCTTCGCTTCCGAATTGAAAGACCTCCGCGCCAAGAATCCGAACCTCAACTTCGACGCGGCGCCGATACCGCAACTACGCTCCGGCGGCGTCAAGGCAACCTACGGCCGATTGTACGGTTTGTCAATCGTTCGTTCTTCGCCCAACCAAAACGCCGCGTACCAAACCTTCGCCATTCTCGTCAATCCGACCAACCTCTCCCAACTCTCCCAGATGACTTATCTGCCATCCATCTCCCTTTCTCTCATCTCCTCCGGTTCATCCGACCCTTACCTCACGATATTCAACCAAGCGGTTCTGGTGGCGAAGACTTGGCTCGACGCGGATCAAACTCGCTCCTATCAGATCCTCGGCAATATGGTCGAGATCGGAAGAGCACACGTCTGAACT
>CAYHFU010000094.1:1319-2638 GCA_964355985.1 uncultured Candidatus Saccharibacteria bacterium
GGTTCCATTACAAGCGGTGCCAAAACGATCCAAGAAGCGGTGAATGATGCCGGGGAGGAGTACGATGTGGCGCTAAGGCAAGCGATGCAATAACATGGCATCTCTCAATCCATTTGATCCCAATTTCAAACTGTCCGTGTGCGACGGGCCGGCTTATGCGGGTCAACCGTCGAATTACACTCCTTGCGACTTTGCCGGGCTGATGACGCAAGCCCAACACCTCATAAATGCGATGATAATATTGGGCGTGTTGGCGGCGATGGTGAGCTTCACTTGGGCAGGCGCGCTACTCATCTGGTCGGGGCCGGAGAAAAAGAGCGACGCCAAGAAGATCTTTGAAAAAACCTTCTGGGGGCTTATAATGATGCTGACCGCCTGGTTCATCGTTTATCAACTGCTAGATTGGCTGGCGGCAAGCGAGGGGGTGAAGACGCTGTTAGGGAGACCGATATGATTTATATGAATACCAAAAAACATCTTGTTTATTTTCTCGCGATAGCTTTGATTGCGTTTAGTCCGATTGTTGCGGTTGCGGTTGATCCTTCAGGACAAACAGGAGGACCGGCACCATCATCGGGTCAAACAGGCGGACCGGCTGCGCGGACCATAACTCTTCAAAATCCCTTGAAGGTAAACTCCGTAGGCGCGGCGGTCAATGAAGGCGCGAAGATATTTAGTTATATTGCCGTATTACTTGGCGTCGTCATGCTCATCTGGGTCGGCCTGCAATTTATCCTTGCCCAGGGGAACGCCGACAGATTGAAAGAGCTGAAATCTTATTTGTTCATGATAGTCATAGGTATCGCGATAGTCATCGGCGCGCGGATCATCATCCAGGTCGTGGTGAATACTTTGGAGGCGACGAAACTAGTGGATCAGCGGGTGATACAAGGCGCCAATCAAGCCATTACCGTACAATAAAAAATTATCAAATAACTTTATTTACATGAATAAAACACTGCGCGTGATCACCTCGTTAGTATTGGCGTCAACGCCACTGGTTGTGTTTGCGCAAAAGAAGGATCTCAATTACCTCATATCCCTAGCCACCAGTTATCTCGACAAAGCGTTGCTGTTACTTATGGGAGTGGCGGTCGTCATGTTCGTCTACTACATCATTCAATTCTTCTTGAGACCGGCGGAGAAAAGGGCCGAAGGAGCGAAGTATCTGATGTGGAGCATCGTTGGATTTTTCGTGATCTTGTCGTTCTGGGGAATAGTCAATATCCTTCAAAACACTTTCAAATTGGACAATGACAGACCGTCTTCATGGAGTCAGTTCTTCAACATATTCCCGAGTAATACGGCTAGTGGCACGG
>CAYHFU010000095.1:0-2578 GCA_964355985.1 uncultured Candidatus Saccharibacteria bacterium
AGCCAGCCGAAGTCAAAATGGGCAAAGGTAAGGGTGACCCAGTCGGATTTATCGCGCAAGTGAAGCCGGGCAGAGTGATTTTCGAAATCGACGGCGTGGAGGCGAACATTGCTTCCGAGTCCATGAGGAAAGCGGGTACCAAGTTGCCAATCAAGACGAGATTTGTCAGCCGCGCGTGATACAAGCATCGTTCAATCACCATGAAGTCCAAAGAACTTACAATCAAAACCCAATCCGACCTTGCAAAGATGCTCGCCGAGAAGCGCGAGAGTTTGCGCGCGTTCCGTTTCGGCGGTGCGGGCGCGAAGACGAAGGATATGAAAGAGGGTAGTGCGATAAGGAAGGACATCGCCAGAATTTTAACAGCGATGAATTCAAAGGGAAGTAAATAAAAGGACGATGCATTCAAGACGATAAAGATAAGACAGTCTGATTTTAATTCAAGGAATAAGGAATATAGACAAAACATCGAAATTCAAGTAATATCCGTAATCACATGGCAACCGCGACGACAACCGAAAAGAAAACGATCCGCCGACAGACATTCACCGGTGTCGTAACTTCCGACAAAATGAAAGACACCACGGTTGTTACGATTGCTCGTTATGTGAAGCATCCCAAGTATCTCAAGTACTTGAACAGGAAGACCAAAATAATGGCGCACGACCCCGGCAATACGAAAAAGATCGGCGACAAAGCCACGGTCGAAGCGTGCAGGCCGATTTCAAAAAACAAGTCGTTCAAGATAATTGCGTAACTTTTCCATCTTTAATTAACCATGATCCAACCTCGCTCAATCGTAAATATCGCCGATAACAGCGGAGCCAAGATAGGACGCATATTCAAGGTGCTCGGGGCGACCAGGAAGCGCTACGCCGAGATAGGCGAAGAGGTCATATTGTCGGTACAAAAAGCCGAGCCGCGCAAAGCCGTGAAGAAGAAGGATGTGTTGCAGGCCGTAGTGGTGCGCCAGTCCAAGCCCTTGCGTCGCAAGGACGGCTCATATGTTCGTTTTGACGAGAACGCGGTCGTGATCCTCGAAAAAGGCAAGAAGGAGCCCTTGGCAGGACGCATATTCGGACCGATCCCGAGGGAGATAGCAGAGAGGGGTTATAAAACTATTGCTTCAAGGGCCGCTGAGATTGTTTAACTGTCGCGACTTCAATTTTACTTTTCAATAATTCAATCACTACCATGCATGTAAAAAAAGGCGACACAGTCAAAATACTCTCAGGCGACGACAAAGGCAAAACCGGAAAGGTCGTCAAAGCTTTCCCGAAAGAAGGAAAGGTTTTGATTGAGGGCGTGAATACGGTGAAGAGGCATGAGAGGTCGAAGAAGCAAAAAGGCAAGGGGCAAGTGGTCGAGAGAGCGATGCCCATTTATGCGAGTAAAGTCGCGAAAGTTAGCTAACATTTGGAAGATACGATCGAAATTTAACTACCATGACTTACAAAACAGTATCCGAATTGAACAAAGATTCATTCAAGGCCTTGAAGGAAAAGCTGGACTTGAAGAACCCCATGCAGGCGCCGAAACTTATGAAAATAATAATTTCGAGCGGTTTCGGATCCGTCAAAGACAAAAAGAAGATCGAACTCATTGCTGACAGATTGGCGAAGATTACGGGTCAAAAACCGGCTCTGCGCACGGCCAAAAAAGCCATTGCCACATTCAAGACAAGAACGGGAGACCCGTTGGCTTATCAGATCACTCTCCGAGGTAAGAGGATGTGCGAATTCCTCGACCGACTGATTCATATCGCTTTGCCGCGTACCAAAGACTTCCGCGGACTGCCTCGCACGGCTGTTGACGCTATGGGCAATTACACGATAGGCGTCAAGGAACACACGATATTCGCCGAGACTGCCGATGAAGATTTGAAAGATGTATTTGGACTCGGCATCACACTCGTCACTACTTCGAGAGACAAAAAGGCGACCGAGGCGTTCTTGGAACACCTCGGCCTGCCTCTCAAGAGGGAATAAGAGATCTTTTCTCTCACTTCCGTTATTCCGTCGCCATTGTTACCTCACTCGAAGTCGCTACGGTTACTGGAGTGCTTGTCGAGACGATCTGTCCAGCGTTATCTCTGACCACGAAGGTGATCAAGTAATTGCCGGGCGCCGCGTAGGAGTGCGAGAATTCGGCGGTTTGCACGAAGGGTTTCTCGACGAGTGATTGCGTCTTCAAGAGTCCAACTGTGTCGCCCCAATCCACGGCGTATTCCAAGGTGCCGTTCTCCGGGTCAACCGCGTTTACCGTCCAAGTCCTGTTTTCGTCAACCGATAAGGTAACAGGACCGTCGATGTTTACGATTCGAGGCGGCTTGTTGGCAAGAGCTTTTGTCTTGAATGAGATTTCCTTCGACATTCCCATGTTGTCATTATTGTCGCGCGACCGAATCGCCGCGTAATAAGTCGTATTCGGAGCGAGTCCCGTCATGGTTATTTTATGATTCTTGACCATGGAATTTCGCGCGACTGTCGGTGTGCTGGAAGCGTCGACCGGCGAAACCGTGCCCAGCCATACGGCGGAATCCGATCTGGCGTCGGTATTCCAAGATATTCTGGCCTGA
>CAYHFU010000096.1:0-2508 GCA_964355985.1 uncultured Candidatus Saccharibacteria bacterium
AGCAGCTCCTCCGTCTCGTCGCAAGCTCCTCGCGGAGGACTGCTCTCGCCTGCGCATTTCGTCGCCTCCGTCTGAACTTGCGTTAGCCGACTCGACCGTCGAGGCGGCGACAAGTGTCGAACGAGCTTGCGAATGTGAGACACTTCGTCGCGCCGAGGAGGGAGAGGCGGTATCCGTTCGTATTTTTTCAATAGCAGGCATGACGATATTCTTGTGATACGAATCAATGTCTCGGGCGGCGTTCTGTTCCAAGATGTCGTAGCGGCGACTCATTTCCTTGGCGGCCCACTTCAGAGCCAAAATACTCTTCTTAGGGTCGGTGATGACGGGGGTGAGGAGGTGGGGGATCTTGTTGTAGAGGGTGAGCTCAACGCGCTTGGGATCTATCATGATGAACTTCAAGTTCTCGGGGGAATTGCGGTAGAGGAGGGAAGTGACGAGCGCGTGAATGGCGACGGACTTGCCGCTGCCTGTGGCGCCGGCGATCAACATGTGAGGCGCTTTGGCAAGGTTGGAGAAGTGCGCGCCGCCGGTGATGTCTTTGCCGAGTGAGGCGAGCAAGGGTTTCTCGGATTCCTGGAATTTGGATGAGCTGAGGATAGTGGCGAGGCCGACAGTGGTCTTTGCGGTGTTCGGAACTTCTATGCCGACGAGAGATTTACCAGGAATAGGAGCCTCGATGCGGATAGGGTGTGCGGCCAAGGCGAGCGCGAGATCATTATTGAGCGCGACGATCCTGGAAAGTTTAACGCCCTCGGCAGGTTTGAGCGCGTATCGGGTCACTGACGGCCCGATTGAAATCTCGTCCATCTCGACGGTGATGCCAAAGTTTTGCAGAGTCCTCTTTATAATATTGGCATTGGCCTTGATGTCGCCTGTCTCCGCTTTGCCCCGATCCTTTTCAAGTAATGAAAGAGGAGGGGGAGTAAAGGGTCGGAGTAGTGGGGCTTGAATGGCAAAGCCGCCAAAATTGCCCTCCTCGTCTTCAAATTCGCTGCGGCCAGCTTTCTTATTGGCACCAGCAGATTCTTGAGAAGCGGTCTTGGTGGGGATTACGCTGTCAACGGACTTCTTGGCTTTTTCAATTTCCGCAACAGCTTTATTAACTTGCGCCTCCTCCTCTTCATCCATCTCGGCCGTTCCCGACTTCACCTTTTCCTTATCGGCGTCTTCTTTTTTGAACCATCTCCAGAATGCGAAGTGCGCCGTAGTTATGTGTGCCTCGAATATTACAAAGAGAGAAATGATCAAAAGCGCGATCAGGAGTACAGTCGAAGCCCAAAGGTCTATCAGACCAAGCAGGGGGTTGGCTATCCACCTGCCCACGATGCCGCCCGAATCATTACTCACGATGTGTATTAGTCCAAGGCCGGAAATGAAGAGTACCAACGCACCGACAGTCTTGGAAGTTTTGAGCTCCTGCTTCATGCCGCGAAGGAACGACACCGACATCATCATGAGAATTACGGGGATCAAGTAATAGCCAACGCCGAACAATTTCGACAGCCAAATAAATATGTTGTCGCCGACAGCGTGTCCGGCCTTGCCGAACGCGGCCATGATCGACAATACCGCCAGTACGAATGAAATTATCGCCAGTATCGAGTGTTTGGTCCCGTCCCCGAGCTCGCTCCAAAACCAAGTTCGTTTTTTGAGTCCGAGGTCTTTCTTTTTTGCCATGATGACATGAATAATACCATATTGTTGGCACAGGTGGATAACCGCCTTGCTTATTTTGCTCATATAACTATAATGGACACCATAAGAGACATGTCCGCTAGGAGGTTTTCATAAAGGACACGCCATGTGGATAACAGACAGATTTTAGATTTAGGTTTTGACCTTTAAGATTTAACCATGTCCGATACAAACGATAACAACCTGCCGCAGTTCAACGACCCGATTAACTGGAAATCACTGGGTTTTTTCACCGTTGAAGAGTACCTGCTCTATGTCTTCAAAAAGACAGAAAAGATCACCTCTGCCCTTTATCTGGTTTCAGGCCTCCTCAAGGACGACGAGCCGATGAAGTGGGAGCTTAGGGACAAAGGCATGGACTTGCTCTCTTCGTCCTTTAGCGCGTCGAACGCCACTCCCGGGGACAAGAACTACATCATCCAATCGCTCTTTACGGCCGCCCTCGAAACCATATCACTATTGAATGTAGCCAAGATTTCCAATCTCATTTCCGACATGAATCACTCGATCCTTGTGCGCGAAATAGACCAAGTCGTGGCTCTGATGAGGGATCGCTTGTCCGAGAGCGCCTCCAGCGCCGGCCTTGTCCTTTCGGAACAATTCTTCAAGACGCCAAATCTGTTCACGAGCGGGTTCAAAACGGGGGAGAGAATCAAGAATGAAGAATTTGGAGTTACGAATAGGAGCGGTATGTCAAAAAAGCGTGAATTATCGGATGTTCCTAGCGGACACAAGGTTATGCAAGAGAAAAAGTCGAAAAGACAGGAAAATATCGTAAATGTCCTAAAAGGGCAGTCGAACTTGACGATA